>JBBQJK010000264.1:0-4280 GCA_038325835.1 Gammaproteobacteria bacterium | reverse complement strand
ATCTTCTCCCGGCTCCCCCCTAAGCCTCCCGGTTTGTTGCCCTTGCGTGCGGGCTTTCGGCCGTTACCCCCCGCGCGGCCCCCTCGCCGCGCCCCCAGGCCCGCTACTAGCGGCGGACGGGGCGCTTCTGGAGTTTCCGCTGGAGCGTCCGGCGATGGACGCCGAGGGCCCGCGCCGTCGCAGAGATGTTGCCCTGGTTCTCGGTCAACACCCTTTGGATGTGCTCCCACTCCACACGCTTGACGGACAGGGGTCGCGGCGCGTCGGGCAGCGGCCCCCGATCCTGGGCATCCCGGGCCGTCAGCGCCGCAACGATGGCCTCAATGTCCGCCGGCTTCGTCAGATACTGGCTTGCGCCCAGTTTAACTGCATACACGGCCGTCGCGATGCTGCCGTAGCCCGTCAGCACCACCGTCCTCGCCGGGTGAGATCCCCTGGTCAGCAGCGGGATGAGGGTGAGCCCGGAGCCCGAGCCGATACGCAGGTCCACCACTGCCAGGTCGGGCGGCGAGGAGGCAATCACGGCGGTCGCCTGCTCGCAGTTCCGGGCTACAGTCACGTCGAATCCCCGGCGACGGAGGGCCGTCGCCAACACCTCGCTGAATACCGGGTCGTCTTCGACCACCAGTGTTCTCACGTGTAGCTCTCCATCGGCCGGATGAGAGGCAGGTGCAGGCGGGCCGTTGTGCCGCCCTCATCGTTGTTCGCCGCCTCGAGGCGGCCACCCGCCTGGGTAATGGCTGCATGGGAAAGGAACAGGCCGAGACCAAGCCCCCCCTCTTTGCTCGAGATGCCCAGACGGTCCAGTGAACCCGGCTGACCGGAGCGAATACCGCCGCCCCGATCGATCACACTGATGACCAGGCCGGCAGCATCCCAGACGTAGGTCACCCGGACTGCCTGGGGAGACACGTCGACGGCGTTATGCAGGATGTTCAGCAGGGCCTGGCGTACCGTGCGCTCGACAACCAGCACCGGTGGCTGGCCGGACACGGTCGGTGGCTCGATGCGCACGCTGCATCCCGGCCGCAGTCGGCAGACTTCTGCGACCGTCTGGCTGACGAAGCGGTCGAGCGACAGTGACTCGGCGGAATCCGCCCGGGCTACCCCTGCCGATGCAGCGATGACGGACAGGGCTTCCTTGCAGCGGGCGATCTGGTCCCGGAGAACGGTGATGTCCTGGTGCAGGGCCGGGTGAGTTTCCGCAGGGTATTCCCGGGCGATCTCACCCGTAACCACCGCCATGGTGGCGAGTGGCGTGCTCAGCTCGTGGGCAGCCCCGGCGGCCAGAGTGGCCACCGCAAGCACCCGCTCATCCCGCAGTGCCGACTCGCGCAGCCGGGCCAGGTAACGGTCCCGCTCCCGGACGGTCTGGGCCATCGCGGCGACGAACGTGGCAATCAGCACGGTCAGGATCACGAAGCCCACCCACATCCCCGCCGCGTGCAGGTCCATCGCGGATTTGCTGTTCATGTTGATGAATTCGGGAACCTCGACCCGCCAGAGCATCAGGACGGTGTAACTGCAGGCGCTGATGCCCGCGATGATCCACGTATAAGTCTGCGGCAGCGCCGCCGCGGAAATGATCACGGGCAACACAAAGAAGTACACGAATGGGTTGGAAGCCCCTCCGGTGTAGTAGAGGATGCTGGTGAGTGCGACCAAATCCACCAGCAGCTGGATGAAGAACTCACGGTCGCTGACGGGCTCCGCCGCCTTGTGCCGGAGCCAAACCCAGAAGTTGAATAGACACAGCCCGACCACGATCAGCAGCATCTGCAGGGCGGGAACTGGCAGGTCGTAGATCTGCCGCGCCAGCAGCAGGCACAGCGCGGAACCAGGCACCGCAATCATCCGGATCCAGATGAGTCGGCGAACGTTGAGGCCCGCGGGCTGCTCCCGGGTTGACGGTGTAACCCCCGGAGCTGGCAGGGCGCCGGGCTTGTTCAACTGACCGGTACTCCGGCAGGGACATCGAGCAGGGCAATGAGCCCTGGGTGGTTATCCTCAAGCCGCAGGCTGCCGCCGTGGAGCCGCGCCACCGCGGCTACGAGGTTAAGACCCAGGCCCGAGCCGGCACGGGGCGGCGCATTGCTGAGCCGCACGAATGGCTCCACGGCCCGGGTACGCTCATCCGCCGGAATCCCTGGACCGGAATCAGCAACGGAGATGACGAGCCGACCAGCCACGACCCGTGTTCGCAACTCAATCTGGCCGCCGGCGGGGGTGAACTTGAGGGCGTTGTCGATGAGGTTGGTAACGGCCTGGGCGAGCAGCTGGCGATGACCGAGTACGGAACTGCCGGGCGCACAGGTGACCGACAGCGCAACACCCTGCTCCTCGGCCTGGGGCTGGTACAGTTCCCCAAGTTCGCCCAGCATCGTGTCCAGTGCCACGGGCTCCGGCAGCGCGCCCACGGTGCCGGTTTCAGCTTCTGCAATCTGGAGCAGCGCCGTGAGCACGCGTTGCATGTGGTCCACGTCCCGCAGGGTCTGTTCCAGGGTCTCCGGCCTGGTCTGATCCGCAGTACCATCCTTGTCCGTGGCAGCCAGGGACTGCTCCAGTCGCAGGCGCATCCGGTGCATGGGGCTGCGCAGGTCATGGGCTGCACTGTGCAGGGCTGTACGGAGAATCTCCGTGGTCCGGGCCAGCCGGGCCAGCAGGGCGTTCACCTCGACGGCGAGGGTATCGAACTCGTCGTCGTCGCCCGCCAGCGGCAGGCGGCGCGCCAGATTGCCGCTGACGATCTCCTTGCAACTCCGGCTCACTGCTTCTACCCGGGCAAAAATTCGTTGACTCTGACGGTAGCCTATTCCCAGAGCGAGCAAGGTCACCAGCAGGGTACCGATAGCCGCAGCGACGGCAAACCGGCGCCCCAGATCCCGCCGGTCGCTCAGGTCCGTGCCCACCAGGAGCCGGACTCCGGGCGCGGGGTCCAGCACCAGGGCCCGCACGGGCCGGTCGGTCTCGATGCCACCCTCCCGCAGTTCAATCTCGAATTCCGCCCAGCGCCCATCCCGTCCGCGCATCATCGGCCAGGCCGGCAGGTTGCCGGCAATGACAAAGCCTTCGCCGTCGGTGAGGAGGTAGACCGCGTTGATGCGGCTGAACGTGCTGGCCCGCAGGTTCAGCTCGCTGATGATTCCCGGAGTGCCACTGCGGACGTAGGCCTCGAGGAGACCGAGGGCATCGCGCTCGATGACAGCATCAACCTCGGTGTTGATAAAACGCATGGTGAGCAGGTAGATGACGAAGACCAGCGCCACCAGCGCCGCGGCAAAGCTGGCCGCATAGATCACCGACAGTCGGAGCGCCGAGGTGCGCACGTCAGTCTGCCCGCAGCATATAGCCGGCACCGCGCACTGTGTGGATCAGGGGTTTGTCGAAGCCCTTGTCCACGGCCTGGCGCAGCCGGCTCAGGTGCACGTCGATGACATTGGTTTGCGGATCGAAGTGCAGGTCCCAGACGCCCTCGAGCAACATCGTCCGGGTGACGACCTGCCCTGTCCGGCGCAGCAGGTACTCGAACAACTTGAATTCCCGGGCCGTCAGCTCGATGCGTCGTCCGCCCCGGGTCACTGTCCGCGCCAGGACATCCATTTCCAGATCTGCAAGCCGCAGCTTCATCTCGGGCGCGGGCTGGACCTGGCCCCGGCGCAGCAGCGCTTCAATCCGGGCCAGCAGTTCAGCCAGGGCAAAGGGCTTGGTCAGGTAGTCGTCGCCGCCGGCCTGCAGGCCCTCAACCCGGTGATCCACGGAACCCAGGGCAGAGAGAATAAGGACGGGCGTGCGGTTGCCCTGCTTGCGCAGGATCTCGATGATCGTCAGCCCGTCCAGGTACGGCAGCATCCGGTCTGCCACGATGCCGTCGTACTGGTTTTCCGTCGCCCGGAAGAGGCCATCGCGGCCGTCAGCCGCGTGATCCACCCGGTAGCCGGCTTCCGTCAGCGCCTTGACCAGGTAGCCTGCGGCGTCCCTGTCGTCCTCTATCAAGAGCAGTTGCATTCGGCTCAGAGTCCCGTCATGCCAAGAATCTCAGTGGCGAGCGTAGCGGAGTCTCCAGCAAAGTGGTGACCGCCCGGCAGTTCGACGGAACGGACAAGTCCCCGGGGCAATGCCGCACACAGATTGTCGCCCTCCCCGGCCACCCCGAGGCAGAGGATCGGCATACCCGACAACGCTACCAGGGCAGGCCGGACAGGCCGTCCCTCAGGGACTGAGCCGGGTATCCAGTCGGCCACGTGAATCTCGAACCCGGTGTGGGTTGCGGGGGCCAGCAG
>JBBQJK010000263.1:0-4290 GCA_038325835.1 Gammaproteobacteria bacterium | reverse complement strand
CCGGCGACCAAGCCAGTGTCAGATCCGGCACCGCCGCAACCTCCTGCAGCAGCCCGACGTACTGATCGAGGAGATTGTTTATCTGCCCGGCGCTATAGAGGTCCGTCCGCCAGGCGAGGGCCAGTCGGAGGCAACCACCCTCCCCGGCCGCGTGGAGATTCAGGTCAAACTTCACCGTGTCGCTCTGGACGGTCTGAACCCGGACCTCCAGGCCGTCGAGTTCCAGCGGCTGCTGCGGCTGGTTGTGCAGGGCGAACAACACCTGGACCAGCGGGCTGTGGGCGAGCGAGCGGCGCGGCCTCAAGACCTCCACCAGCTTCTCGAAGGGCACGTCCGCGTGGTCGAAGGCCTGGAGTGTCGTCTCGCGCACACGGCCGAGCAGTTCCCGGAACGTGGGGGCACCCTTGAGGTCCGTACGCAATACCAGCGTGTTGACGAAGAAGCCAATCAGGCCTTCGAGTGACTGGTGCGTGCGGGCGGCGACCGGCGTCCCGACGAGCACGTCGTCCACTCCGGTCAGGCGACCGAGTACCGCCTTGAAACCAGTCAGCAGAACCATGAACAACGTGCAGCCCCGGGACAGCGCGAGGGCGTCCAGCGCGGCAACGGTTTCTGCCGGTACGACACGGTCGACCCAGGCGCCCCGGGTGCTGGCGACCACCGGGCGGACCATCTGCACAGGCAGGGCCAGCAGCGGCGGCGCACCCGCGAGGGCGCTCCGCCAGAATTCCAGCTGTTGCAGCCGCCGGCCGCTGACAGCGGCTTCCTGCTGCCACAGCGCGTAGTCAGCATAGTGCAGGGGCAGCGCGGGCAGGGATGGAACGGCGCCGCGGCGGGCGCCGTTGTAGAGCGCCGCCAGTTCGCGACTGAGCACGCTGAAGGACCACCCGTCGGCGATGAGATGGTGCATCACGATGAGGAGCTGATGATCGCCCGGGCCTGCCACCAGCACCGTCACACGCAGCAGTGGCGCCGTGCTGAGGTCGAAGGGTCGGGCAATGAGGGCGCGAATGTCGGCGGGTGTCGCGGCGGTCGCCGCTCCTACCGGGACCGAGAAGGGCGGGGAAATGCTCTGGCCGGGAACACCTGCCTGCTCGACGAGGGCGGTGCGCAGCGTCTCGTGCCGCGCCACGAGGGCATCCACGGCAACCTGCAATGCCTGCCGGTCCAGGGGACCGCGCAGGCGGAGCAGCCAGTGCAGGTGATAGGCGCCCGTGCCGGGCTGGAGGCGTTCGAGGAACCACAGCCGCTGCTGCATCGGCGACAGGGGCAGGGACCCGCTGGCCCCGCGGCGCCTCGCCGTGGGCCCGGACGGTAGGAGCGCCTTCAGGCGCGATCCCGCCACAGCCGCTGCCAGTGCCCGGGGAGTCGGGCTCTCGAAGACTGCCCGCAGCGGTACAAGGGTCTGCAACGCCTCCCGGAGGCGCACTACCAGCCGCGTGGCCAGCAGCGAATGCCCGCCCGCGCGAAAGAAGTCCTCGTCCACGCCGATGACGGCGACCCCGAGGACCTCGGCGTAAAGCTGGCAGATGAGTGCCTCCACAGCACCGGTAGGAGCGGCTTTAGCCGCGACCGTTACATCCCCAACGTCGCTGAGACGCTCCTCAAAGGAAGTACCGGTCGCGGCGGTCGCCGCTCCTACGGGGAGAATCGAGAGCGCCCCGCGATCGAGCTTCCCGTTCGGCGTCAGCGGCAGGCTCGGCAACCAGACGAAGGCGGCCGGCACGAGCGGTTCCGGGAGCTGGCGCCGCAGTGCCTGCTGCAACTCGTCCCGGGACACAGGCTCACCCCGCGGCACCAGCCAGCCGACGATCCACGGCTCCCCGCCCGCGGGCGTCTGCAGGCCCACCGCCGCCGCGGCGACCGCCGGCAGAGCCGTCAGGCAGGCCTCGATTTCGGCGGGCTCGATGCGGAAGCCCCGCAGCTTGAACTGGGCATCGCTACGGCCGAGCAGCTCCAGCTGCCCCGACCGGTTCCACCGGGCGCGATCGCCCGTGCGGTACAGGCGCGCGCCCGTGCTGCCCGCATGCGGATCAGGAGTGAACTTCTCCGCGGTCAGCTCTGCAGCGTGCCAGTAGCTCACTGCAACCCCACCGCCACCGACGCAGAGTTCGCCGGGTACGCCCCGGGGCGTCAGTTGCCCGTGGGAATCCAGGACGTAGACGAACACACCGGGGAACGGCCTGCCGATGGGGACAGCACCGTCCACCGCGGCTGTGCCGGCCTCGAACCAGGTGCTGTCGATGGTGGCTTCGGCAGTGCCATAGGAATTGATGAGCCGGGTACCCGGCCCGGTAAGGCGACGCAGGGCCTTGAGGTCGCTGCCGTACCAGTGGTCCGAGCCGACGATGAGCAGGCGCAATGGCGGGAGAATTTCGCCAGCAGCGGCGCAATGTTCGAGCAACAGCCGCAGGACTGCCGGGACAAACTCAGCGACGCGGATATTGGCACCCCGAAGCAGCGCCAGCAGCGCCTGGGGATCCAGCACCACGTCCCGGGGACAGACCACGAGAGAGCCACCGGTGCAGAGCGCGCGCACCCAGTCGCCGGTGTAGACGTCGAAGGCGGCACTGGCCAGCTGCAGGTGCGCCTCCCCCGGCCGGAGTTCGTAGGCGGACTGCCAGCCGTTGAGGGCGTGGCAGAGATTCCCGTGGCTGACCACCACGCCCTTGGGGCGGCCCGTGGACCCGGAGGTGAACAGCAGGTACGCGGGATCTTCGGTACCCACGGTCCGCGCTGGGTCTGTCGGAGGGCCACCCGCGATGGCCACCCGGTCCGCGTCCAGATCGGCGCGCCAGGTCGCCGGCCTCACGCTGCCCGCCGCTGCTCGCCGGGTTGCTGCATTGATGATCAGGCCGGACAGCGTGGCGTCCGCCGCCATCCCGGCCAGCCGCTCGGGCGGATGAGCGGGGTCGAGAGGCACGTAAGCGGCACCGGTCTTCAGCACGGCAAGTACGGCGACGAGGTACTCGGTGGTGCGGGGCAGGCAGATCCCGACGCGGGTGCCCGTGCCCGCTCCGCGGGTGATGAGGTAGTGGGCCAGGCGGCAGGCGGCCGCGTCGAGGGCCCCGTAGCTCAGGGACGCGCCGTCAAGGATAACGGCCGGGGCCTCCGGAGAGAGGCGGGCCTGGCCTGCCACCCTCTGGTGCACCAGAGTCCCCGCCGAGACCGCAGCACTGCCGCGACCGAGTGCGAGCACCCGGCTGCGCGAGTCGGCATCGAGCAGCGGCAGGCCGGAGAGCGCCTGCTGCGGATTCCGGAGCGCGCCCTGCAGAAGCGTCAGATAGGTAGCGGCCAGCTGCTCCACCGTCTCTGTGTCGAAGAGATCCGTGGCGTACTCGAAGGTGAGCGTCAGTCCGTCCCGCTCGACTGCTGCCGTCAGGGTCAGATCGAAGCTGGAAACGCCCTGGTCAATAAGCCGGTCCACCTGCAGTTCAAGTGGCCCCACCCGCCGGGTGCGTTCCGGCACCTGCACCAGGTTGAACATCACCTGAAAAACCGGGCTCCGGCTCAGCGAGCGCTCCGGCGCGAGCACTTCCACCAGTTGCTCGAAGGGCACCTCCTGGTGAGCCTGCGCATCGAGGGCCGTGTTCCGGACCCGGGCGAGAAGTTCACTGAAGGCGGGATCGCCGGACAGGTCCGTGCGCATCACCAGCGTGTTGATGAACAGGCCCACGACCTGCTCCACATCCGCCGAGAGTCGACCCTCCACAGGCGTCCCGACCAGCAGGTCGACCGCGCCGGAGGAGCGGTGGAGCAGCGCCTTGAAGACAGCGAGCAGCACCATGTAGGGCGTGCACTCCCGGTGCCTGGCGAAGGCGGACAGCTCGGCGACCAGCGGGGTCGGCACGGTCCGCTGCACCCAGGCTCCCGCGAAGCGCTGCTCCGCCGGCCGGGGCCGGTCGGTCGGTAGTTCGAGGGCGGGGGGCGCGTCCGCGAGACGCTGGCGCCACCAGTCGAGGGCCTGCCGCAGGCGCGGTGCACTGCCCTGCTCACGCTGCCGGCGGGCGAAAGCGGTGTAGGTCAGGGGACATTCGGGCCAGTCCGGCGGCACGCCGTCCAGCGCGGCTGCCCAGGCCACGGCAAGATCAGCAAACAACACGTGATTTGACGTGGCGTCCGTCACGATGTGGGGTGCTACGAGCAGCAGGTGGTGGTCCTCCGGACCGGTCTTCAGCAGCGTCACGCGCAACAGCGGGCCCCGCTCCAGGTCGAAGGGCAGGCGCGAGAGCGTCGCGAGCGTCGTCGCCAGTTCGTCCGTCCGGTGAATAGTCGGGACTGCCAGCGGGA
>JBBQJK010000262.1:0-4301 GCA_038325835.1 Gammaproteobacteria bacterium | reverse complement strand
CGATCAGGTTGAGCAGCGTGGATTTTCCAGAGCCAGACTCGCCCATGATCGCGATGAATTCGCCCTTGAGGACGGCGAACGACAGCGCACTGAGGATCTGGCGGTTGCCGTAACGTCGCGTGAGGTCGAGCACTTCGAGGCCGGCAGCCGTCATTCCCTAGTGCCGCAACGTCTGATCTGGCTCTGGTTCGTCCCCGGCACCGGCTTCGGCTTCGGGTTCCACGTCGTCAGCGGGCGCGTCGTCGGTAATGTCCAGCAGCTTGGCCGGGAGTTCCTTCGCGGCCTTCGCGCCGAGCTTGCGGATATCGTCGGCCCGGCGCACGAGGTTGCCCTTCCCGGTATGGAGCCTCTTGACCGCCTCATCGAGGCTGCCACTGGCGACCTGGACATTCCTGGCCACTTTCTCCAGTTCCACGATGAACAGGACAAAGGCGTCGTGCATGCGGCCCGCCTGCTCGGCGATCTTCATGACGTTCCGGTTCTGGCGCTCGAGCCGCCACACGCTCTCGACGACCCGGGCAGTGGCCATCAGGGTGGTGGGACTGACGAGTACCACGTTCTTCGCCCACGCCGACTCGTAGAGGCTGGGGTCCGTCTGGACGGCCGCCAGGAACGCCGGCTCCACCGGCACGAACATCAGCACGAAATCCAGGGACTCCAGTCCGTACAGGGCCGGGTAGTTCTTCTCGCTCAAGGACCTGATGTGACTGCGCAGGGACGCCAGGTGCTGCTGAAGCGCCGTCTCCCTGGCTTCGTCGGTCTCCGCACTGGCGTAGCGCTCGTAAGCCACGAGAGACACCTTGGAGTCCACGATCAGGTTCCGATTGGGCGGCAGGCGGATCAGTACGTCCGGCTGCTGACGGTTGCCGTCCTCAGCCACGCGGCTGTCCTGAACCTCATACTCGCGGCCGCGGGTCAGCCCCGACATCTGCAGCACGCGTTCCAGGATGATCTCGCCCCAGGTGCCCTGGGTCTTGGCTTCGCCCTTGAGCGCAGTGGTCAGGTTCCTGGTGTCCTGACTCACCTGCTGGTTCAGGGCCATGAGCCGCTTCAGTTCGTCCTTCAGGGACCGGCGCTCGCTCGTGTCGGTGATGTGGGTGTCTTCAATTTTCTTCTGGAAGTCCTTGAGACGCTCGCGGAAAGGATTGAGCAGCTCGTTCAGCTTCGTCTCGTTGGTGGCGGTGAACTTGGCGGTCTTTTCCTCGAGGATCTGGCTGGCAAGGGACTTGAAGGTGTCCGTGAAGCGCTTCTCCGTGTCGGCCAGCACCGCATTCAGGCGCAGATCGTTCTCGGCCTTGCTCCGGGCAGACGCAGCCAGTTCGGTTTCCAGCTCGCTGATGCGGGCAGCGCGTTCTTCGAGGGTCGCTGTCAGGCCCCGCACCCGCGCCCCGGCCTGGCCTTCGTTCTCTGCCTGGGCCACCTGAACCTGCTGCAACTGGCCGGCAAGGAGGCGGGCCCGCTCTTCGAACACGGCCCGGGGCCGGCTGGCGACGAGCCAGCCCAGGCCCAGGCCGACGACCAGGGCCAGCAGGCTGCAGGCAAGAATGACGAGGGTCCCGGAGTCCATGGGGCCAGTGTAGCTGGCCCCGGCGGTGGCAGGGTTACTGGTACCTGCAGCCCGTGCCCACCGGGGTGTAGCCCACAATAATGTCTGCGCTGTTCACCTCGTAGTGAATCTCGCAGTGGGGCCGATCCGGTTCCACGTAGACCCAGTTGCCGTTGGGGAGCAGGTAGGTTTTCTCCTGCCAGCCAGCCTGGGACGCGCGGCTGGTGGGGCGACGGACCAGGTCCCGGATTACCGCAACGTTCTGGCCAATGACGGCATCTCCATACTCTTTCAGAGTGGGGATCTGGGAAGGGCTGCAGGCTCCCAAGCCGAGGGTTAGCAGCAGAAGGCGTTTGCCGGGCATGGGTCTTTGTCTCAGTCGTCCAGAGCCACGGCTACGGAAGGCACCCCGTCGAACAGGGCCGGGTAGGTCAGACCCGCGGCAACCGGCATTCCCGGAAAGCTGAGCGAGGAACGCAGCACACTACCGAAGCGGTCGCCGCCGAAGAGATCGAGGCGCACCTGGAACATATCGTGCAGGCCCGCAATCGCATTCATGCCGGGGACACGATTCATGAACCGGCTCAGTCGTCCGCCTTCGCCCGAGAATGTTGCCCCGTCAATCACCGCACGACTCTCCGCAAAGTTGTTGGCGCCCTCCATGGGCATGTCGAAGCGCTGTTTGCCCTGAGCTGCGCCGCCCGGGGCCCAGGTCGGGTTGTAGCTGACGATCCGATCATAGGCGTAGGCGAAGCTGGCAGCACCTGCCGAGAAGGCAAAGCCCTTGCGAAACTCGCCGCCGCCGAGCTGGACTGTCGCACCCCCGACCAGTCCCGACGCGCCGACACGTCCCAGGCTCCAACTATTGCCATAGGCCGCCCCGACAGCCCCAAATCCGACGCCCCCGACGGCACCCAGGGCGGCGCCGCGCAGATCCCCGCCGACTATCGCGCCCGCTGTTGCCCCGCCGGCGATTGCGCCCACGGTGCCTGCCCCGGCCACCGTCGCGCCGGCGGTTGATCCCATGTACCACGCGCTGGCGGCGCCGCCGGTGTAGTACGCCGCGACCGCGGCGAGGATTTCGCGGCCGTATTTGTCGACAACCCGCCGGAAGAGGCTGCCAATGCCACTAACGAGGCGCTTGAAGAATTTGCCGATGCGGCCCAGGAAGAACCCGCTCGGGTCGATCAGGGAGCCGGGGTTGTTGGCGACGTAGGCGTAGCGGTTCAGGGACTGGGGGTTGATCAGGTTGCCCAGCATCGGGTCCGGCGCCAGCATCGTGCCCAGAACGGGGTCCTGCAGTCGGCCGTTCATGTGGATGAGGCGCACGTTATCCAGGTGTTCATGGCCCGTGTAGCCCCGTTCCAGGAACTGACTGTCGGTTGCCCGGAGGTCAGCCAGGTCGGCACTCCCGTTGGGATTCCTCCGCTTGCCAAACACATCGAAGCGCTGAGTCAGTGTTTCACCACCGGCACCCACGACCCGGGTCAGCGTGTCGACGCTGCCCTGATGATCCCGATGCAGGAAGTAGCCGTCTAATAGAGCGGGCGTGTTCTGCTCCACCTGGGAGTAAATGGCCTCGCCATTGGCGAACACGGTGGAGCGGAACCGGCGCTGGGTCCCGTTGACCTCGACCTCGAAGTGCGGGCCGATGTACCAAGTGGTCAGGGTGTTCGATCCCGTCCGAGCCACCTGCCGGATGCGCTGGCGGTCAGGGCCATAGGTGAACTCGGCGAAATCCCCGGTCCCGTAGTCGATGCGCCGGGGCAGGGGAAACGGGTGCCAGCTGATCGCCTTGCCGTGCCGTGCGGCCATGTTGCCGTTCGCGTCGTAGGCGTAGCTGCGAGTTCCGGCGGGGCCACCCGACACTCCGGTGACTGCTCCCGGGTGGGAGCTGGCGTAGGCGTAGGTGCCCACGTCGGATTTCGACAGGATGCGGCCACCCGCGTCGTAGCCCAGAGCCAGCGTCAGTCCGTCGTTGAGCCGGGCACTCAGCAGCCGGTTCTGCTCGTCATAGGTGAAGTCCTCCGTCACCCCCTGGCCCAGATCCCGGCGCTGCCTGAGGTTGCCCACCTTGTCCCAGAGGTAACTGTAGTTCTGCCGCTGCGCACTCAACGCAGCGCCGGTGCGGATCGCCTTCAGGCGGGTACTCGCCCGGTCAAAGTCCCGCTGCTCGTCGATGGCGGTGCTGCTGCCGAGCCGGACCAGCCGTTCCCGACCCAGGGCATCCTGCTTTTGCAGGTCGTAGAGAGGCAGCCACAGCCCCCCGCCGGCGGACACGTCCTGTTCCACCACGTCCACGTGACCAGCGTCGTAGCGCAAGCCCAGATACAGCCGGGCACCGCTGACGGTGGCCGGATAGACCATCGATGTCACGCGGCCGAGGGCATCCCACCCGTAGTTGGTGACGTAAGAGGTCCCCTCCAGCGTCGTGGTCACAGCGGTGCGGCGCCCAAGGCTGTCGTAGGTGTACTGCTCGGCGAAGCCGGCGGGATTGGTCCCGACGGAGGCCGTCACCCGGCTCGGCAAACCCAGCAGCGGGCCACTGGTGCCGTTGAACTGCCAGCTGGTGAGGCCCTGCCCTGCGTCACTGCGCTGGATGAGACGGCCGAGCTGGTCGTAGTTGAAACTGATGACGTTGGCTGGTGCTGCCGCATCTGACTGGGAAACCAGCTCGCCAAAGGCGTTGTAGTCCGACGTCCGGCGCCCGCTGTCGGGAGAATCTGCTGCGGTTGGCAGGCTCCGCTCGTCGTAG
>JBBQJK010000261.1:0-4314 GCA_038325835.1 Gammaproteobacteria bacterium | reverse complement strand
GGACGGCACCGCAGACCGCAGATTCGCGATGACCAGCGGGGCCAGGGTGGCATTGGCGACCTTGCCAACCGCAAGAATGGAGTATGCAGTGTCGGCCAGGAACTCCACAGCCGGCACGTCGATGACGGTCACGTCACCGCTGGGCGTGATGGCGTCGACGCTCACGTCGTAGGTGCCCCGGGACGGATCGGTGAAGCCCGAGCCTTCCTTGTAGTTGACTTCGGTGAGCAGCGGTTCGTTGTCCAGCAGCACGTTGACCTTCGGCGCGTCCGGGGAGGCGTGGATCACCCGGAGCTGGGTTCGGGGTGTGCTGTTGCTGTCGCCACAGGCGCTGAGCACCAGAGAGCTCACAACCAGCACCGCGGCGCCAATCAAGCCCCGCAGCGGGGACGGCTCAGTCGCCTTTAAAGTCATTCGGATGTGATGCAGCACAGGCTTACTCCTCGTTGGTGAAGACATAAGCCCATCTTTCGGCGCGTCGGCCGAAGAGGATTCAGCGCTGCGTTGCACGTTTCCGTTGCGCTGAAGCTATCCTTGCTGCCACAACCTCCGGAACCTTGTCATGCCCAGAGCGCCGCGCACGCCACTGGAAATTCTCACGGCCAATTCGCGGCCACAGCCGGCGATACCTGCGGTGCTCGTTCTTCTGCTCTGTGGTCTGTTTGCCGGCTCGGCGGTGCAGGCGGGCAGCGGCTCGTTCGCGGCCTGGGGGCTGACGATCGGGCTGCTCGCCTCCTGCGGGCTGGCCATCGCCGCCGGCTTCTGCTCCGTGTTTCCCACCCTGGTCTGGATCGGACTGGCGGGCCTGCTGTTTCGCTCCAGTTTCCCGGTCCTTGCGCTGCACAGCCGCGCGGCGCTGCTTGCCGGCGCCCTGGCCGCCGCTGTCATGACCGGCGTTCAGCTCTGGCGGGTGCGGACCGGACGCTTCGTGCCCACGCTTCCGGACGAGCCGTCCGGCGACCAGGACCGCAGCCAGGACTCTGGCCAGGACCCCGACTAGGACGAGCCGGACAAGCCGGCGGGCGGACCCGCGGGTACGAACGGCTCCACGTCGACCCGCGCGTAACGCACCTCGATAATCTCAAGTTCTTCCCGGCCTCCGGGAGCCTGCAGGATCACGCTGTCGCCGGGCCTGGCCTTCAGCAGCGCGCGGGCGAGGGGCGAGATCCAGCTGATGTGCTTGCGCCGGTGATCGCTCTCGTCCACCCCGACGATCGTGACGACCTGCTCCTCGCCTGCCGCACTGGCGTAGCGCACCGTGGCACCGAAGAACACCTGCCCGGCGGTCCGCTCATCCCGGGGCATCTCCGGATCGATCACTGCCGCCAGGTCGATCCGGCGGGTCAGAAAGCGGATGCGCCGGTCGATGTCCTTCAGCCGGCGCTTGCCGTACTGGTAGTCGGCGTTCTCGCTGCGATCCCCGTTGCCGGCGGCCCAGGACACGACGGCGGTCACCGCCGGCCGTTCCTTCCTGAGCAGGAACTGCAACTCGTCCTTGAGGCGTTGCAGGCCGGCGGGCGTGATGTAGTTTTTGGTGCCGGGGGGCAGGGCGCTCCGGCTCTCGCGAGCCTCATCCTCGGGCCCGTCGTCGTCCTGATCGGATTCTCTGGTGAAGGCTTTGCTCACGATTTATAGAGGATAGCGCCTGCCCAGGTGAAACCGCCACCAAAGGACTCTAAGCACGCCCTGGCCGGAACCCGGCAGCGGCACCAGCACGTGGGAACCAGGGCGCTACTTGCGCCAGTACCGTTCCATTTCCAGGAAGGTGAACGAGGCGGACCAGGTGATCAGCACGAGGCCTGTCAAGGCCATGGTGCCGCCCACGAAACGCAGGGGACCCACGGGCGCCAGATCGCCGAAGCCCACCGTGGTGTAGGTGTTTGCCGAGAGGTACACGGCATCGAGCAGGCTGCCCGCAATGCTGCCGGCAACGCTGCCCGTGTTGGGGAACATGAGCAGCGCCCACACGGTCAGGCCAAAGATCCAGATCTCCGCGATATGCAGGCTCAAGACCCCGAAGATGCCGTAGAGCACCTTCCGCCGCGGGTGGTGATCGTGGCGCCGCGCGAGCCATTGGGACAGGAGGCTTAAGCCCTCGTAGTGGACCAGTACGGAGGCGCCCACCGCGACGACGGTGCCCAGCACCACGATGAGATTAGCGGTCCAGTCCCCGTACACCCCGGCGTTCCCCCGCTGCCCCTGCCGCTGGCATCCTAACCGCTCGGGGCCCTCGGAGGCATGGATTACCGCCTGGCCGGCTGGTTACGGCGTCAGTGCCCTGCAGACCTTCATCGTCAATCAGGATGGTGTGGTTTTCCAGACGGACCTGGGCGACGATACGGCCACAGTCGTCGCGGGCGGGCGCCTGATCCCGTAGCCAGAGAAAAGGATAACCAGCGTGCGCATCTACACTTTCACGATTACACCGAATAACCGCAAGGTCGAGGCCTTCGTCAGGCACTTTGATCTCCCGGTGGAGGTTCACCACGTCAGCTTCAAGGACAAGGAAACGCAGAGTCCCGCGTACCTGGCCATCAACCCGATGGCCCGAGTCCCGGCGCTGGTCGATGGGGACTTCAACCTGTGGGAATCGAATGCGATCCTGACGTACCTCGCGACGAAGTTTCCCGAGACCCGGGCCCTGCCCACCGATGCCAGGGGCCGCGCCGATGTGGATCGCTGGCTGCACTGGCAGAGCTGCCACCTCATGCCCGCCATGGGCGCCCTGAAGGTTGCTGACGAGAAAGACGAGAGCAAGGTGACACCGTTGCTGAAGATCCTCGAGCAGCAGCTGGCCGGCAAGGACTACCTGCTCGGTACGCTGACCGTCGCCGACTTTGCAGTGGTCTCGTACCTGATCACGAAAATGGGCCGCCAGCTCGATTACACCGGTTGCCCCACCGTCGTCGCCTGGATCGGGCGCATGACGGCGCTCAAGGGTTTCGTGGCCACGCAGACGAAGATGCCAACCGCTGCCGCCTAGGTTCCCGCTGTGCCAGAGCCCCGCATACGATCGAGCAGCGCCTGGTCCGCCGCTGACATCCAGCAGTTCCTCCTCGTGACCGAGATTCCGGTCCGCCTGGCCTCCGTGTCAGCGAGTGGGGCGCCGCTGCTCTGCTCCCTCTGGTTTCTTTACGACCAGGGTGCGATCTGGTGCGCGACACCGCGCAGCGCCAAGATCGTCGAGTTGCTGGAAAATGACCCGCGGTGCGCCTTCGAGATCGGCGGCGATCTGATGCCCTACAGGGGTGTGCGGGGCCAGGGCAGCGCGACGCTCTCAAGAGCAGAGGGCCCGGCGATATTGCTGCGCTTGATTGACAGGTACCTGCACAGTCGGGATTCGGGTTTTGCGCGCTGGCTGATGGCCCGTCAGGACGATGAGATGGCCATCCGGATCCAACCGGTCTGGTTAACTTCCTGGGATTTCTCGGGACGAATGCAGCCCTGAGAGCAGCGCGCCAGCACCCTCGGCCTCCGGGCCTGGATGGGCGCTGATGGCGCTCGTCGACCGGATCTGGCCTACCAGAACTGGTACCAGGGCGGATTTTCCTTCCGGGCGAGTAGCTCAAGCCCTTCCGGGTAGCTGGCGGCGAGGACCCGGCGGGCGTTCTCCGCGAGGTCCGTCATGCCCAGATTGCTGTAGGCCTGCACCATGATGCTCAGGGCTTCGGCAGCCGCCGGCGCTCCGTCGTACTGCTCGATCGTGTACAGCGAACGGTTGGCCGCCGCCAGCCAGGCGCCGCGTTGCATGTAGTACCGGGCCACGTGCAGCTCGTAGTTCGCCAGACGATTGCGCAGGAAGACCATGCGCTGCCGGCCGTCGGCGGCGTAGGCGCTCTGGGGAAAGCGCTGGACGAGCTGGGCGAACACCGAAAATGCTTCCTGGACGTTTTTTGGGGGCCGCTTGGAAAGATCCGTATTGAACCAGCGGTGATACCAGCTTGACTGGCCCGAGAAGTAGGCCAGGCCCCGCATGTAGAGGGCGTAGTCCACCCGGGGGTGGGTCGGGTTCTCCCGCTCGAAGGTGGTCGCGGCGTCCACGGTGGCCTCGATCTGCCGGTCTTTGTAGTAGCAGTAGATGAGGTCCAGCTGGGCCTGCTTGGTCTCGTTGCTGAACGGGAACCGGGCCTCGAGGTTTTCGAAGTACTGGATGGCGTTGCTGAAATTCCCCGTCTCCATGGAGCTGCTGCCGCGCTTGTAGAGTTCGGCAGCACCGGAGGTGGAGTCCCGTTCGTCCTTGCCCCGGCTGGAACAACCCCCAAGCAGGCCCCCCAGTAAACCGACCAGGATGATCAGCAGGATTGAGCCGCGGAG
>JBBQJK010000260.1:0-4315 GCA_038325835.1 Gammaproteobacteria bacterium | reverse complement strand
GATCTGGCCGCCCTCGCACCGATTGCGGGCGGGAGGCCGGCAGCGGACCGCGCCATTACCTGGTCCCTGGCGGGTCACGGAGTGCTCCTCCTTCTGATCCTGGTGGGTGGCTTGACCCTGCCGCGGTCCCCGCCGCCAACCCAGCTGGCGATAAAGGCCACCGTCGTAGATCCCAACGCGCTTCGCCAGTCTGCGCCAGCGCCACGGCCAGCACCCAAACCCAGCCCCGCAGCACGGCCGGAACCGAAGCCGGAACCTGAGCCTCAGCCGAAGCCCGAACCGAAACCCGAGCCCCCTCGCGCGGAGCAGCAGGAGCGGCAGCAGAAGACGCAGCGCGAGCAGGCAGTGCAGGAGAAGCAGCGCACCGACCAGATCAAGACACAGCAGGCCGCCGAGAAGCAGGCGGAGAAGGAGAAGGAGGAGAAATTGGAGCGGGAAAAGGCGGCCGCGGAGACGCTCGAGGCAGAAAAGCTCAAGGCAGCGCGCGCCAGAGAGGAGGCAGCGCAGCGCGAGATTGCCCTGCAGCTCGAAGCGGAGGAAAGCCTGCAGCGGGCTACGGAGTCGGGTGCCCTGGCCGACTATCAGGGCCTGATCAGCCAGAAGGTAACGCGGAACTGGATTCGACCCGCCAGTGCCGCGCCCGGCATCGAATGCGTCGTGGCCGTGACCCAGATCCCCGGCGGTGACGTCACTGGCGTCCAGATCGAAAGCTGCAACGGGGACGCGGTGGTCCGCCGTTCCATCGAGGCAGCCGTACTCAAGGCCTCGCCACTGCCGCTGCCGGACGATCCCAGTCTCTTTGATCGCCGCTTGCGCTTTACGTTTAAACCGGAACAATAGCCGCCGTCCGGCCAGCCGGGCCAAGGAAGACCCTACCCATGCATAAGCTCGTCCCCGTGTTTGCTGCCCTCCTGATCCTGGCTTCCACCCAGGGGCAGGCCGAGTTACAGATTCAGATCACCGAGGGCGTGGACAAAGCGCTGCCGATTGCTGTCGTGCCGTTTGGCTGGCAGGGTTCAGGCACTGGTGCACCCCTCGATGTCGCCAGCGTGGTGGCTGCCGAGTTGGCGCGCTCGGGGCGGTTCGATCCGCTGGACCGTAAAGACATGCTGCAGCGACCCACCACGGGTACGGAGGTCGATTTTGGCGACTGGCGCATCCAGCGTACTGATGTGCTGATAATCGGGCGGGTCGTCCAGTCAGGTCCGGACCAGTTCGAGATCCAGTTTCAGGTATTTGATGTCCTGCGGGGCGAGCAGCTCCTTGGTTATCGCCAGCCGGCTACGGCGGCAGATTTCCGCCGCAGCTGTCACCGGGTGGCGGATCTGATCTATGAGGAGCTGACGGGTATTCGCGGCGTGTTCTCCACCCGGATTGCTTACGTGACGGTGTCCCGGAACCAGGGCCAGGGCCAGGTCACCAGCAACTACCGGCTGGTCGTGGCCGATGCGGATGGCCAGAATGTCCGGATCATGGTGGAGTCGCGGCAGCCCATCATGTCTCCGGCCTGGTCCCCGGACGGCCGGAAGATCGCCTACGTGTCCTTCGAGGCCAACCGGTCGGAGATTTATGTGCAGGATCTGCGCTCCGGCTCCCGCAAGCGGGTCTCAGCGCGTCCTGGCGTCAACGGCGCGCCCGCCTGGTCGCCCGATGGCCAGCGTCTCGCAGTGTCCCTCTCCCGGCAGGATGGCAATCTCGACATATACACGCTGGACCTCGCTACGCAGGTCCTGACCCGGTTGACGAGCGGCTCTGCGATTGATACCGAGCCCACCTGGTCGCTGGACGGTCAGCAGATCTACTTCACGTCCGACGCCGCTGGTGGTCCGCAGGTTTACCGGGTGGCGGCCGACGGCGGCAGCGCCAAGCGGGTGACCTTCGAGGGGCCCTACAACGCCAGGCCGCGCATGGCGCCGGATGGCAAGAAACTGGCTGTAGTGCATAACGACCGTGGCAACTATAGAATTGCGCTGGTTGATCTGGCGCGATCCACCACGCAGGTCCTGTCGGATGGGCGCCTTGACGAGTCGCCGAGCTTTGCTCCCAATGGTGAAATGCTGATTTACGCGACCCGGGAGGGAACCCGCGGGGTGCTCGGCACCGTCAGTATCAATGGCCGGATCAAGACGCGCATTCCGGATCTCGACGGCGACGTGCGGGAACCCGCCTGGTCGCCCTTTGCGGAGGACTAGTGCCGACCTTATTGCTTGTAGAAGATCAGTCTCAGGAGTTTATGACCATGACGAAGTTCAAGACCATTGCAGCCCTGCTGATCGTCACGCTGGTGACGGCGTGCTCGGGGCCGTCCAAGTCCACCGTCGACGACGGTGCTGGGGGCGCTACCGGGACGGCCGGTGCGGCGGCGTCCGGCGTCGGCGAGGGTGGGACGGGCGCTGGTGGAGCCATGGGCAGTGCCACGGGCGGCAGTGCCCTGGGCGGGCCGGGAGCCTCCCAGGAAAACCGGATCATCTACTTCGGGTATGACGAGTTCGCCGTCAAGCCCGAGTACGACGTCATTCTCCAGGCCCATAGCAAATACCTGTCCGCCAATCCGGCAGCGCGGGTGCGCCTCGAGGGTCATGCCGACGAGCGTGGCAGTCGCGAGTACAACATTGGCCTCGGTGAGAAGCGCGCCCAGTCCGTGCGCAACGTGCTCTTGCTTCAGGGCGCAGTCTCCGACCAGATCGCTACGGTCAGTTTTGGCGAGGAGCGTCCGGCGGTCATTGGCAGCGATGAAGAAGCCTGGTCGCTGAACCGCCGGGTCGAGATCGTCTACGGGCAATAGACGCCATGAGCGACCTCACCGCCGGTCATCCTGGGACGAGCCACGGCCGGGCTCCGGCCCGCGCACTGGGCCTCTTTCTGGTTGCGGCCCTGGTTGCGGCCTTGGTGTCCGGTTGTGCGCTGCTGGTCCCGCCCGAGGAAGATCCGACGAACATCAGGCTGGCGGCCCTGGACACGCGGGTCAACCGGGTTGAGCGCGTCATTGACAGCGATGGACTCGTCAATCTGCTCAAGCAGGTCGAGCAGCTGCAGGCCGACGCAAAGGCCCTGCGGGAGCAGAGCGACCAGCTCCAGTTCAAACTGGACCAAGCCGGTGCGGCGCAGAAGCAACAATACGTCGACGTTGACCAGCGCCTGCAGAGCCTGGAGAAATCCCTGGGCGACCGCCCGACCGCCAGCCCCGATGGGCGGAGCGTGCTGGACGGTGGCGCGCTACGTCCCGGCCAGCTCCCGGTCCCCGGGGGTACCGATCGGGCCAACTACCAGGCCGCTTTCGAGTTGCTCAAGCAGGGCCGCTACAAGGAGGCGAGTGCTGCCCTGAAGCAGTTCATGATTGCCTTCCCGGACAGCTCCCTGCTGGACAACGCCCAGTACTGGCTGGCGGAGACCCACTACGTCAGCCAGAGCTACGACAAGGCCTTGCCCGAGTTCTCCGTAGTCGTCGACAAGTACCCCAAGTCCCGCAAGATACCCGACGCCCTCCTCAAGATTGGCTACTGCAACTACGAGCTGAAGCGTTTCGATGCTTCACGTAAAGCCCTGCAGACCGTCGTCGCGAACTTCCCCGAAACGACAGCAGCCCGGCTTGCTGGTCAGCGCCTCGAGCGGATGACCGCCGAGGGGCTCTAGCGCGGTCGCGCGCCGGCCCAGGACCTCCCCTTGTCTGCCCTGCGTATCACCGAGATCTTTCATTCGCTCCAGGGGGAATCCCGTCCGGTCGGGTACCCCACGGCATTCGTCCGCCTCACGGGTTGTCCCCTGCGCTGCGGGTACTGCGACACGGCCTACGCCTTTCACGGGGGGCAGCGCACGGAACTGGCGGACATTCTGGCGCGGGTGGCGCAGTTTCAGGTCCGCTATGTGTGCGTGACCGGCGGTGAGCCGCTGGCCCAGCCGGCCTGTCTCGAGCTGTTGTCGGCGCTTTGCACGGCGGGTTACCGGGTTTCCCTGGAGACCAGCGGCGCCCTGGATATCGCCGCCGTCGACCAGCGGGTGGCGGTGGTGCTTGACCTCAAGACACCGGCTTCCGGGGAGTGTGAGCGGAATCTGTGGGCGAACCTCCCGCTTCTGAAGCCGGAGGACCAGATCAAGTTCGTGGTTTGCAACCGGCCCGACTACGAGTGGGCCCGGGAACAGCTCCAGGCGCATGACCTGACTGCCCGTTGTGAGGTCCTGTTCTCCCCGGCCTGGGAGCAGCAGTCAGCCCGGGAGCTGGCCGACTGGATCCTCGAGGACCGGCTGCCGGTGCGTTTCCAGCTCCAGCTGCACAAGTACCTCTGGGGCGATGGTCCGGGTCACTGAGCGTGGCGGT
>JBBQJK010000259.1:0-4317 GCA_038325835.1 Gammaproteobacteria bacterium | reverse complement strand
GGGGCCAGCACCCAGGCGGCGTCCAGTTTCATCCTGCCACTCGATCGGGTACAGCGGGCACTGAAGCTGCTCCAGGCGGGGGAGCCTGTCACTCGCGGGACGCTCGGGACGATCTTCCGCTACACGGCCTTCGACGAGTTACGCCGGCTGGGCCTGCGGGAGCCCACGGAGCGGGCTGTTCGGGCTAGATTTTCTGACGGGATCGGCATGCTGGTGGTGGGGGAGGTCCTGCCCGGTAGCGTTGCCGATGGCAAGCTCCAGGTCGGCGACATCCTCGTGCGAGTCAACGGGGAGTACCTCACCGAGTTCGCGCCACTGGACAGCATTGTGGATGACCGCGTCGGTCAGGCAGTGAACCTGGGCCTGGAGCGGGGTGGGCGCGAACTGGTCTTCACCCTGACAGTCGGGAACCTATATCAGGTCAGCCCGGATGAGTACCTGCAGTTCGGCGATGCTGTGCTCAATAACCTGTCCTATCAGCAGGCGCGACATTTCAATCGGGCTCCCGAAGGGCTGTTCGTCGCCAACCCGGGCTTTGTCTTCGCTGCGGCCGGTATCCCCCGGGGTAGCGTTATCGTTGGCATCGACGGGGAGCCCGTTAGACAACTGGACGACCTGGAGCGCCTGCTGGCGGGCAAGGCTGATCAGCAGCGGTTCACAGTGCGCTTCATTACCCTGGACGAGCCCGGATCCAGCAGAGTCCGGGTGGTGCGCATGGACCGGCGCTGGTTTCCCGCCGTGCGCTGCCGCCGGGACGACCGGCTCGGAGAGTGGCCGTGCCGGACTCTGGACCCGGGACCGCCGTCAGCGGGACCGGAAGGCGGCGTGGCCCGCTTCGTCGACCAGCCCGACGCGCGCTTACGCAAGATTGCGCCCTCCCTCGTGCTGGTCAACTTCGACATGCCCTACATAGTCTCGGGCGTGTCCGAGCAGCACTACTATGGGACGGGCCTCGTGGTTGATGCCGAGCGGGGCTACGTTGTGGTGGATCGCAATACGATCCCCGAGGCTATCGGCGATGTGCGCCTGACCTTCGGCGGTTCGCTCGAGATTCCGGGCCGCGTGGCCTACCTCCATCCGCTCCACAACCTCGCGCTCGTGGCCTACGATCCGGCGCTGATTGCGGGCTCGACAGTCACCGCGGCGCGCTTCGCCCCGCGGGTACCCAAGCCGGGAGATGACCTGTGGGTTGCGGGCCTGCGCAAGGGCGAAACCCTAGCCTCCCAGGCCGCAGTCTTCGCCTCTTTCGAGCCGGTGTCCTACCCGTTGTCGCGGACGATGCGGTTCCGGGAATCGAATCTGGAGACCCTCAACCTGGTCAGCGGCCCTCGCGATCTGGACGGCGTGGTCGTGAATGCAAAAGGCGAGGTGGCCGCGCTCTGGGCGAGCTTTGCGTGGCAGGGTTCGGGCGAGCTTGCCCAGGAAAGCCGCGGCCTGCCGGTGGAGTATGTGCGCGAGCTGGTGGATCTCGTCGCGACGGGCCGGGAACTGAGATCCCTCGAGGTGGAGTGGACGCAGATGCCCCTGGCGGCCGCGCGGCGGCTGGGTCTGCCCGCCGACTGGGTGCAGCGGATCGGTGACCACGACCCGGAGCGCCGGCGCCTGCTGAGCGTGGCCCGGACAGTGGCCGGCACGCCCGCTGCCGGCGCCTTCCAGCCGGGTGACCTGTTGCTGACCATCGACGGCGAACCGGCAACGCGCTTTCGCGAGGTGGAAGATCGCGCTCAGAAACCAACCGTGGTTGTCGAGGTTTTCCGGGACGGGCAGGTCCGCCTGCTCGACGTGGCGACGGTGGTCCTGGATGGCGCTGGCGTGCGCCGCGCGGTGATGTGGGCGGGCGCACTACTGCAGGCGCCCTATCGGGACATGGCCGCCCAGCGGGGCGTGGAACCGACGGGCGTGTACGTTTCATATTTCGCCTTTGGCTCGCCAGCCTCCCGCTATGGGTTGTATGCCGGGCGGCGTATCACGCAGGTTGACGGCACCCCTGTCGCGGATCTGGATGAATTCATCAACGTGGTGCGCACCAAGCGCAACCGGGATGCAGTGCGCCTGACCACAATGACCTGGAACAAGCAGCTGGAAGTGCTGACGCTGAAGCTGGACGACACCTACTGGCCCGCCTGGGAGATCAACTGGCAGGACGGTGTCTGGCGCCGCACTGATCTCCCGTAGGAGCGGGTTCACCCGCGACCCGCTATGACTGGCCCGCGCTGCCCCCCGCACAGTTCAGCGCCGGTCCGCGCTCCTACGGGCGTGAGGCGGGTTTTAGCGCAGAAAACTTTGCGCGCCAGTCAGTTACCGGCGGGCCGGCCCTTGCACTGATCTCGAAGGTGCGGTTGCGGGCTTCCGAGTACTTCAAGGCAGCGACGCAGACGCGGGCGACGTCGGCCCGGGTGATGGTGGTCTGCGCGCTGACCGTGTCGCCCTGCTCGAACACGATGTCCTTGTCACCACCTGCCGCGTTCAGCAGTCCCCCCGGCCGCACCACGGTGTAGGGCACGCCGCTGGCGCGCAGGGCGTCTTCACCCTTGAGCTTCCAGATGAGCACGTTACCAAACAGCTTGTTCAGCGAGTTGTCGGGCTGGGTGACCGAACGGGACGAAACCAGGATGAACTGCCGGGCCCGGCTGGCGACGGCAGCGTCCACCAGGTTCTTGACGCCCTGGTAGTCGATCGCTTCAGGCCGGTCCGGGCCCTTCGCACCCCGGGCGCCCACCGCAGAGATCACCGCGTCGGTGCCGGCGAAGGCGCTCGCCAGCGTGGCCGGGTCCTTGATGTCACCCTGCACGAGCTCGACCTTGTCGCCGAGCATCTTGCGGGCCTTGGCCGTGTCCCGCACCAGCGCCCGGACCTCGTAGCCACTGGCGAGCAGTTCGCTGACGATCAGGCTGCCCGTCTGGCCCGTGGCCCCGGCCACCAGCACTTTCTTCGGTGGCGCGGTTGGGCTGGCAGTGCAGCCTGCGAGCGCGATACTCGCTGCCAGGCCGGCGGTGAGGGCAAGCAGGCCGCGACGGGTGAGGATGGTGAGGGCAGAACGGGTGACGCGCATGAGTATTGACTCCAGTGGCTTGAATGTCAGGGGGCTTCTGTCCGGGTGCGAAACGCCGCAATGGCGACGAGGAGCCAGGCCAGCATGAAGGAACCGCCACCCAGCGGGGCGAACTGGCCCACCGGGGCCAGGCCGAGGGAGTTCACATAGATCGTGCCCGAAAACAGCACGAGCCCCAGGGCCATCAGGCCACCAGCCCAGGCCACCAGGGGGGAGTTGCCGAGGCGCGGGGCAATCAGGGCGAGCAGAATCAGGCCCAGGGAGTGGTAGAACTGGAGCTCCGTGGCCCAGTGCCAGGACGCCTGCTGGGCCGGTGTGAGAACGTTCTTCAGGGCGTGAAAACCCAGGGCGCTGAGTTGCGTGGCCGTGAGCAGGGACAGACTGCCGATGATGAGCAGAACGCGGGACAACCGGGGCAGCGATACTGATGACATGGCAGTGGGCATGACACGTTCCTTAAGTCCGCTTCCGAGGCATTAAAGCATGACGGCCCGCCTCTCGAAATCCGGGGTCATGGCGGCGCTCCAGTGCGAGCGACGGCTGTGGCTGGAAGTCCACCAGCCAGGGCTTGCCCGGGTCTCGGCCAGCACCCAGGCTGCGTTCAGCCAAGGGCATGCTGTGGGCGAGCTGGCGCAGGAACTCTACAGTGCCGTGCATGGGGCAGGGCATCTGCTCGAGTACGACGGCGGTCTCGGCGCCGCAGTCACGCGCACGGCGCAGCTGCTGGCCGATCCAGACGATACCCGGCCGATCTATGAGGCCACCTTCCAGCATCAGGGTATCCTCGTCCGCCTCGACGTGCTCCTGCGGTATCCGGCGGGCGCCCAGGCCATCGAGGTGAAGTCCTCCACCACCCTGAAGCCGGAGCATCTCACCGATTGTGCAATCCAGGCCTGGGTAGCCCGGGGTGCCGGCCTGGAATTCAGGCGCATGGCGCTGGCGCATATCGACAACCAGTTCGTCTACGAGGGTAACGGTGACTACCGGGGTCTGCTGGTGGAGCAGGACGTGACCAGCGAAGTGATGGCCCTGCAGGCCAGGGTTCCCGAGTGGCTGGCGGCCGCCCACGCCGCGGCTGCCGGCGCCCGGGAGCCCACCGTCGCGCCGGGCAAACGCTGCGTAACTCCCTACGAATGCGCGTTCATGCAGCATTGCTGGCCTGATGAGGTGGCTTACCCCGTGCAGTCCCTGGGCGGCGACCGGGAGCTGCTCGGCAGCCTGGTCACGGCGGGCTATCGCGATCTGCGGGAGGTGCCTGCCGAACG
>JBBQJK010000258.1:0-4320 GCA_038325835.1 Gammaproteobacteria bacterium | reverse complement strand
ATATCACCCCGAGCATTACCACGGCTTTCACCGCTGCGGAGTCACCGGCTCCGAGCGACAGTAACCACCGCCGGCACAGCACCCAGTACGCTGCCATGATCACGGCGGCAGGAATCATCCCGCCCTTGAAGATGAAGTAGGCGGCACCATAACGTCCGGCGGCGCTGATCGACGTGCAGCCGCTGACGTACGGGATGCAGCCGGGGATGAGCCCGGCCTGCGCCGAGACGACGTAACAGGTGTGGACCACCACGACCGGCAGCAGTCCGGCGGCCAGCGCAATCCATGCCAGGCCGAGGCCACGGTCGACAGATTGGGGATCGCGTGTGGTGGAAATCGGCATGTCAAACCCTCCTGAGCGGAGTCTGTCAGCCCGGAATCCCGGCCGCCACGTGCCCGAGGATCCTGCTGATCACCGCCGGGTCCTCGATGCTGGCTATCACTTTGATCTTCCCCCCGCACACCTCGCACACCTCTCAGGTCGCGATCTCAATCCCGAACACCCGCTTCAGCCGCTGCGCCCAGCTCATCGCCCGGTGCCGCTCCGCCTGGGTCCGCAGGTCGATCGCCTTGGGCTTCCCCCGCCCGGCCGGGTCGAGGCCGCCGTCGCGGGGCCCGGGGTGGCCGGCTGCGCCGAGCCGGGTCCGCGGTGCACAAATCCAGCGTTAAGGAGGAGATTCGCAGGGTGGGGCGCTGGTCATGTCAGGGCCTGTCGCACCCCGGGCGCGTGACGGGCGGGGTTCTGGGCTGGCACATTCAGACTCTGGGCTTTTTAAAGTTCCTATTCCCCGTCCCCTCGACGCTTCCTACGGTTTGGATCACTCTCATGCGTTGAGACTTTTTGCAAAGAAAAATAACGCAGTACGATTTTCGATTAGAGAAGCCATATGGAAAACAAAAAAATTCTAGAACCAGTGCATAGATCCTTCACAGAAGTGTTCGACGATCACCTGCGACTTAGTGAAATGGGTGACTTTGAAACTGACTTAAAAAGAAATTTTTCCATCGACATTGTTGTACTCATGGAAAACAACATTTACCGCGGGCATGAAGAAGTGAGAGGACTTGCAAAACGACTGCTTCGAGAACTTCCGAACGGAAAGTATCAGAATAATATGATATTGCTTGATGAAGAATTAGGGATGCTTGAGTGGAAGGCCCAGTCTGATAAAACCGAAGTGCTTGATGGCGTCGACAGTTATCTTTTCCGAGACGGGAAGATCATTGCGCAGACAATTCACTACACAGTTACAAAAGTTCGAAACGAGTGATTCGACGAAGCCAGACCTCAAACATCGAGGCATCGGAATATGTTTGAGGATAGGTGTTCAAAGATGCAATGGAGAGGGACATGGGACTAATGGGGACCAAGCTCAAAGCTGACCTCGTGCTGCAGCTGGGATCGATGAATATCGTCCTCGCGGGATTGCTGTTTGCAGCCCTGAAGTTGACCTGATCCTGGGGCCATGCGCAATCAACCCATCGAGCGAATCATGACGTCCCCGGCCGTGGTCATCGGGCCGGACGCCACGCTGGGCAAGGCCTGCGACCTCATGGCGCGGGAGCATCTGCATCATCTCCCGGTGGTCGATGCTGGCCGGCTGGTCGGGATCGTCAGCACCACTGACCTCATTGCCCGTTCGGGCGGGTCCCGCCGGACGTGGGGTAATCCCCCCATTTTTAGCTCTCGCCAGAAGTGGCGTTAAGCAGCCATCGCCAGTTTCTGTATCGGGGTGATGCCGCCGATGGCCATGTTCGGACGCTCTTGGTTGTAGCGCTCGACGTCGGCGTTCTGCTGGGGCTTGCCGGGCTGGATGTGTTCCAGGGGGATGTCCTGGCTGCGGGCCCAGTCCCGGATCGCCTCACTCAGGTATTCCGGACCGTTATCGTAGCGGATCACGGCCGGTCGACCGCGCCACTCGATGATCTGTTCGAGCGAGCGGATGACGCGCGCGGACGGCAACGACAGATTCACTTCGGTGCCCAGCCCTTCGCGATTGAAGTCGTCGAGCACGTTAGACAGGCGGAAGCTACGGCCGTCGCTGAGCTGGTCGTGCATGAAGTCCATAGACCACACCTGGTTACTCGTCGCCGGCACGGTCAGCGGCTGCGGTTTCGGGTATAGGTCATTCAAACACCTTGGGTGCCTGAGTCTGCCAGCCCCACCGGCTGTGCGGCGCGAACACCCCGTGGTACCTCGTCAGGTGCGCCCGCGGTCTCGGCACCAGGGCGGCCAACCGCGCGATACCTTCATGACCCGATTGCCAACTGCTGTCAGTGCGCTGTTGTCGGCCACCAGCAATGCGCCCTGCCTGTCGGGTGTCGCTTCGAGCAGGATGCAAAGGTGCTTCAGTTCGCGTCGGCCTCAGACTCGAAGCCAGTCATCGCGAACCATTTGTCTTCAGAGCCCGCGAGCACCATGACGATCGGCGCAACGCAGGGGTTGGGCAGGTCGACATGCGCGTGGATGATGGAGTTGCCCGCTTCGTTGGCCGGAAATGGCCGCGTCACGATGTTCTGCGTTTCGACGGCCCGGCCACTCTCGATCAGACAGCTGACAAGGCCGCGAAAATCCTCTTCGTCGTTCTTGCCGCGCAATTCAGCCGGGACGGTGGGGTCGTCCTTGAAAACAAGGCCACGGACGATGATCAGCAGGTCACCGCTCGTGTCCAACCGGCCAAATATGCGGTCGATCTCTTAAGGCAGTTCGTCGCCGCCGTACGCCGAGGAAAACTGCAGGAGCGTCCGATGTAACGTGGGTTTCTGCCGTGGTCCCTCGGCCTGGGCGGCTGGTACGAGAATCAGAAGGGCGAGGGCCAGCAATGGATTTCTTCCCATGGCGATTTCCTTTTTTGTTAAGTATCCCGGGAAACCCGCACTACGCCCGAGACAACTCCCCCGCAACGCATGCGCATTTCGAATTATTGCAGCTGCCAAGAATTCCGACATACCCGGCCGTATCCACCTGAGCATTATGAGAGCGGCAGGGCTGAGCCAACTCATTGATTCGTAACCCACGGAATCGGCCGGCGCCCGTTGGCACGTCATATTCGGTGATAGGCGGTTATAGGGGGGTATAGGGAATATAAGCGGATGTCGTGCGGCTTGCCCGTCCGGGATGCCGGGAGTCGTCCGCTGAATAATTTGTCATAACGAGCGACGTATCATTCTAAAGTCATTCTAATCTATCTATACATTCTCTAGAATACTGACATGCCCGCCAACCGCCCTCATGCAGACTCGACCCCGAGCCCGGACGCGGAACGTGCCCGCGTCCTGACCAGGGCCGTGGCCGAGGCGGCCCGCCGCCTGAAGCTCAAGTCCACCGACCTTACCGCCATCGTCGGCGTCAGCCAGCCCACGGCGTCCAGGCTGCTCAATGGCAAATTCCTGCTGACGGAGGGCGCGAAGTCGTGGGAGCTTGGCGCCCACCTCGTGCGCCTGTACCGCTCGCTGACCTCGATGGTCGGTGGCAACGATGAACTCGCCCGGGCGTGGCTGCAGGCCGGCAACCGTGCCTTTGGTGGCCAGACGCCACTCGCGGCGATCAAGACGGTGGAGGGCCTGGTGCATGCCTGCGACTACGTGGACGCCCACCGCGCTCGCGTCTGAGGCCCGCGCCTGGCAGGGCAGTGGCTGGCGCGCTGTCGAGGCCCAGCACCAGATTGCGAGCATGCGCCTTGCCGGCGGCCAGCTGCGTGATCAGGCACTGCTGGAGGAGATCCTCGAAGACGCGAAGCCACCCCTGCCCAATGGCCTCACCGGCCTGCACTGGCTGCTGGCCACACCCTTCCGCTACCGGCCGGCTGCGCAGGGGTCCCGGTTTCGCCGGCTCGATGATCCCGGCGTTTTCTATGGAGCGGAGGACCGGCAGACTGCCTGCGCAGAAGCCGGGTACTGGCGGCTGCGCTTCTGGCTGGACAGCGAGGGCCTGCGCGGCCGCTCCGCGACGCTCGAGCTGACCCTGTTCGAGTTTCACGGTGCCGCCAGCTGCGCGCTGGACCTGACCCGGCCGCCGTTCGCAGCCGACCACGCTGTCTGGACCCATCCCGATGACTACCCCGGTACCCAGGCCCTCGCGGGCCTCGCACGCGACGCCGCGATCAGCCTCCTACGCTACGAGTCCGCGCGGTGGCCCGCAGGGTTTTGCCTGGCGGTGCTGACGCCGGCGGTGTTTCGGGCCGTGGCAGAACCCTACCGGCGCCAGCAGCAGACCTGGCACTTGCTGCTCTCGCCGCCGCACGATGTGGTCTGGCAGCGGCAACTCGAGCGGGAAAGCTTCAGCTTTCGCTTCTGAACGGGGGAATAGGCATTTCAAAC
>JBBQJK010000257.1:0-4323 GCA_038325835.1 Gammaproteobacteria bacterium | reverse complement strand
AGCCTTTGGAGGTTAATTCCCCATGAGCGATATGGAAATCAACAAGGTGCTGACCCAGATGCGGGCCCTGTCGGGCACGCTGGGTTTGCCCGAAACCGGCCTCGCCCAGCCCGCACAGGCGACCGGGAGCCCCACATTCGGCAAGATCCTCGAACAGTCGATCAGCAAGGTCAACGAGCAGCAGGCGGTCGCCCAGAGCCTGACCACAGGCTTTCAGACGGGCACCAACACCGCGAGCGTCGCGGAAGTGATGGTGGCCATGCAGAAGGCCAGCCTCTCATTCACGGCCATGACCCAGGTGCGCAACAAGCTGATCGAGGCTTACCAGGAAGTCATGAACATGCCGATCTAGCTCCCGCGCCGGGGCTAGCGGGCGAATCCGCAGGAGTAACTGATGGCTACAGCAGACAATCAACTCGTCAATCCCTTCGCCAACCTGACGCGCATGCCGGGCATGCGTCAGTTGCTGGTGCTGCTCGGGCTGGCGGCCAGTATTTCCATCGGCGTGACAGGCGCGTTCTGGTTGCAGGATCCCGGTTACACCGTGCTCTTCAGCAACATCTCGGACAAGGAATCGAGCGAAGTAATCAACGTACTCACCAGTTCTGCCATTCCCTACGAGCTCGACGACGCCTCCGGTGCGGTCAAGGTGCCCGCCGATCAGGTGCACCAGGCCCGGCTGAAACTGGCGGAACAGGGCCTGCCCAAGAGCTCGGGATTCGGTCTCGAAATCATGGCGGGCGGCAACGGCTTCTCAACGAGCCAGTTTATGGAAGGCGCGCGCTACCACCACGCGCTGGAAACCGAACTGGGCCGCACGATCGGCAGCCTCCAGCCCGTCCAGGGTGCCCGGGTGCACCTGGCCATCCCGAAATCCACCGTCTTCCTCGGCAAGAAGCAGCAGTCCAGCGCCTCAGTCCTCCTGCAGCTGTACGCGGGCCGCGCGCTCACTGAATCCCAGGTGGCCGCCATCGTCCACCTGGTTGCCTCAAGTATTCCCGAGCTGGAAGCCAATCAGGTCACTGTGGTGGACCAGAGCGGCAAGCTCCTTAATTCGCCGGATGACGCCTCGGAGCTGGGCCTTAGCGCCCGGCAGCTCGACTACGTTCGCCGGGTCGAGGACAGCTACGTGGCGCGGATCGAGAACCTGCTGATCCCGATGCTCGGCGCCGGCCGCGTGCGCACGACAGTGACCACCGATCTCGACTTCACGCAGCGGGAAGAGACCCAGGAACTTTACGACCCCCAAACCATCGTGCGCAGTGAGCAGGTGTCCGAAGACCGGAACAATGGCTCGGGACTTGCCGGTGGCATCCCGGGCGCCCTGAGCAATCAGCCCCCGCCGCCGGCCGCCGTTGCAGCCGCGTCACCGCCAGTACCACCCGCCGGCACTCCCGCGCTGCCACCGGATGCCGCGGCAGCCGCGGCCGCAGCGACTGTCGCCGCGTCCCCCGCGAACGAGTCCGTCCGGAGCACGCGGAACTTCGAGATGGACCGGACCATGAGCCACACGAAGCAGTCGCTGGGAGAAGTGCGCCGCCTGTCCGTGGCCGTGCTCATCGACGAAAAGCGCGTGACGGCGCCCGATGGCACCGTCACCACAGAGAAGGTTCCGGCAGCAGAGCTCGAGGCCATCCAGAAGCTGGTGCGGGATGCGGTGGGCTTTGATGAACGCCGCGGTGACGCTGTCAGCGTCAGCAGCATGCCCTTCTACCAGAGCCCGGCCGGTGAGGATGCGGAAGAGCCAGGACTTCTGGAGAGCCCGACCGTACAGTCTTTCGGCAAGCAGGGTCTCGCGGCACTGCTGATCGTGGTAGTCGCCCTGGTCCTCGTCCGGCCGCTGCTGCGGGCCATGAGTGGGGGTGCAGCTCCGGTTGGCTCCTCAGGCGTCCCGGCCTACGCCGGGAGCGGCAGCCTGCCTCCCGAGCAGCGCGGACCCTTGAGCTATGACGACAAGATCAGTGTGGCGCGCCAACTGGCCGACAAGAACCCCGAACGCGTGGCGCAAATCGTAAGAGCATGGGTGCAGGCTGATGGCTGAGAAACAGCAAGAACTTTCCGGCAGCGAGCGGGCTGCCATTTTCCTGATGTCCCTCAGTGAGAAAGAAGCTGCTGAGGTGATGAAGCACATGCCGGTGGGCGAGGTGCAGCGGCTGGGCAAGGCCATGGCCTCTCTGCGCAAAGTCAGTCGCGGCCAGGCGGACTCGGTCATGACCCAGTTCACCACCAATGTGGAGAGCGACGCGCCGATGGTCAGCCGGTCGCCTGCCTTCCTGAAACGCCTCCTGACCACGTCACTCGGCGAAGAAAAGGCGGCGAAGGTCCTCGACCGGATCGTTGACGACCAGCCCAAGGGCCTCGACTCCCTGCAACTCATGGAAGCCAAGGAAGTTGCTGAGGTCATCGGCCGGGAACACCCGCAGGTGGTCGCTGTGGTCCTGGCTGGCCTTGACGCGAAGAAAGCGGCAGCAGTCATCTCCCAGCTGCCTGTGCGCCTCTCCACCGACGTGGTGACCCGGATCGCCCGGATGGACGAAATTCCCCAGCACACGATCGAAGAGCTCGACGAGGTGATGCAGCAGCGCTTCTCCCAGTCCACGGGCTTCAAGGTGACGGCCATGGGCGGGGTGCGCAGCGCTGCGGAAATCCTCAACATGGTGGAGAAGGAAGTCGAGCATCAGATTCTTGAGAACCTGAATCAGGAGAACGCTGTCCTGAGCCAGGAGATTCAGGAGAACATGTTCGTCTTCGACAACCTGCTGGCCGTGGACGATCGCGGCATCCAGGCGCTGGTTCGGGAAGTGACGACAGACATTCTCGTGGTCGCCCTGAAGGGGGCCGACCAGGCGCTGCAGGACAAGATCTTCAAGAACATGTCCAAGCGCGCCGGTGAGATGCTCAAGTCAGATCTCGAGGCCAAGGGCCCGGTCCGGATTGCCGAAGTGGAAGCCGCCCAGAAGGAGATAGTGACCATCGCCCGGCGTCTTGCCGACGAGGGCACGATCATGCTCGGCAGTGGCGGCGATGACTTTGTCTAGGCTCATCCGGGCTGCCGACAGCGGCACCCAAGTCCAGGCCTGGCGCGCACCGGAGGTTCCGGGTCAGGGCGGTCCGGGCAGCTTTCGCCGCAGCGGCGACACCGACCTGACGGCGGTCCAGCAGCGGGCGTGGCAGCAGGGCTTTGAGCAGGGCCGGGCGGCCGGTGTGGAGGCCGGCACGGGGGAACTGGCGCTGCGCATCGAGGCCGTGGAGAAAATCCTGGATGCTCTCGCCCGCCCCCTCGAAGATCTGGACCATCGGGTGGAAGCAGAACTGCTGACCCTGGTGCAGGCGGTAGTGCGGCAGCTGGTCCGGCGCGAGATGCACCTGGACCCGAGCCATCTCATCGGCATCATCCGCGAGGGCCTTGCGGCGCTGCCGCTGGCCACTGGCGATGTGGTGGTGCGCCTGCATCCCGCCGACGCCGATGCCCTCCGCGAACGCCTGACGGAGACCCAGGACGACCGGGCCTGGCGCCTGGAAGCCGATCCCCTGCTGGAGCGTGGCGGCTGCCTGATCGCCTCACCCCGCTCCAATATCGATGCGCGGCTCGAGGCCAGACTGGCCCGGGTTATTGCCCAGCTGCTGGAGGACGACCGTGACGAGCCAGATCAGCAACCTGAGTAGTCACCCGGCCGTCCGGCTGGCCAGCGAACGCAATCAGCGCTGGTCGCGCCGGCTCGCGACCCGACGCGCAGCGGCGCGGGATCCGGGCGTGGTGGTCGAGGGCAAACTGGCGCGCGTGGCTGGCATGACCCTGGAGGCCACCGGCTGCGAGGCGGCTCTCGGGGCACGCTGTCGTATCGAGGGCACCGGCGGCAACTCCGTCGAGGCGGAAGTCGTGGGCTTCTCGGGTGACCGGCTGTTCCTGATGCCAACGAGCACCCTCGCCGGGGTCATGCCGAATGCCCGCGTCATACCGACGCGGACGGTCGCGCGGGTCGGGGTCGGGGACGGCCTGCTGGGCCGGGTTATCGATGGCGCCGGATTACCTCTCGATGGCCGGGGCCCGGTGCGCTGCGAGGGCAGGATCCGCCTCGAAGCCGAGCCCATCAATCCCCTTGCCCGCGAGCCGATCCACCAGGCACTGGATGTGGGCGTGCGGTCGATCAACGCGCTGTTCAGCGTGGGCCGGGGCCAGCGTCTCGGTCTCTTTGCGGGCAGTGGCGTCGGCAAGAGCACGCTGCTGGGCATGATGACCCGCTACACCCGCGCTGATGTCATCGTGGTCGGGCTGATCGGTGAGCGCGGCCGCGAGGTGAAGGAGTTCGTCGAAGACAACCT
>JBBQJK010000256.1:0-4331 GCA_038325835.1 Gammaproteobacteria bacterium | reverse complement strand
CGGCCTGCGCTACGGGGACTACGTGGGCGTGGAGCTTGGCTATACCAACTTCGGCACCGTGAAGGACCAGGTTGCGGTCCAGCAGGGTCAGCAAAGCATCGTCGACCGGGTTGAAACCTCGGGGTACGACCTGGCGCTCCTCGGCATCTACCCCATTGATTCGGGCCTCAAGGTCTTTGGCAAGTTGGGCGCCATTAGCTGGGACAGCGAAGCAACCCTTGGGTCATTTCCCCTGCCAACCAAACAGGACGGCACGGATCTGGTCTGGGGGGTTGGCCTGGATTTCCGGGGCTCGGAGCGCTTTCATGTGCGCATCCAGGGCGAGTTTGTCGACATTGAGTTCGCCAATTCCTGGTGGGTGCTGACGGCCTCGCTTATTTACGGGATTCCGTTTGGGAACTGAGGTTCGCGCTGAGGTTCGCGCTGAGGTTCGCGCCTGAAGGCGCTCCTACAGGGCGGAGCGGAGATTGCCCTGGCGGTCCTCCAGGAAGGGTAGCCAGGCGATGCCGCAGAACCGGACGGTGATGTCGGTGGCCTTTGGGCGCAGGCTGATCTCCTCCAGCACTTCACTCTGCGCATCGAAGCGACTTTCCAGGGCCGCGATCCCGCTCTCCACCTGCGCCTCGAGCTCGCTGATCTGAGCCCCCACCTGGTCCGCGGTTTCCGTGGCCCGCGCCACATCGCCGGCCTGCCGTTGGACGTTTCCGGCCTTGCGCATGGCCGTGGATACCCGACCGGCTGATGCTGCCGAGATGGCCTTGCGCCCGAACAGCGCCCCGAGTACCGCAGAACCCACCGACATCGCCGCGTCGATTTTCGACCCCGTTGCCTGCTCCTGCTCCCGGGATATGGCCTGCTCCGAGCGGCGGAGGCGTTCCTGAAGGGTCGCGAATTTTGCGGCGTACTTCTGCCGGAGTGCAGCCGTGTCCCGGTCGCGCTGCTCCCGCGCCTCGTGCCGCAGGCGGATGCGAAACGTCGCCTCCGTTTCATCCGGAAGGGAGATTGCTTTCAGGGTCGCGCTGCGCCGGAGAATCAGCGGCTGTTCCGTGCGCACCCAGGTACGGAACTGGTCCTGTGCCGACTTGAGGTTGCCTGGATCGCTGAACCCGGTGGCGAGGCCGGCGAAACTGGCAGCCGCTTCGGGTTCCTTCACCAGAGTGGCCGTATCAAGCGGCACGGATTCCGCACTCCGCCAGTCGCTGGGGCCGCCCGTCGCATCGAGTGCAACGGTGAGGTCCCGCTGCAGGTCCACGCCGTACTTGACGCTCGCGTAGGCCACCCGGGCAGACCCGAGCAGGCGCGGGTGATACACGAGGCGTTCCCCATTGGCGGGTCGCGTCTTGCCGGCCGCGAACAGCTCGGGAATCGACGGGTGCAGCAGGGGCCGATTGCCCGCTGTCTCCGTTCCGTTCTGTTGTCCCGCCGGAGCGGCGGGCGTGACGGGCCGGGGTGCACCTGCTACCTCCGTCCGGGTCAGCCGACGGATGTCTTCCCGCGTCAGTGGGCCCCGGAGGTAGGCCATCGCCCACCGGGACTGCAGAAGCACAGGCGACTTCTCGTGGACGTTATGCATAAGAAAAGTGCGCTTGCCGAGGGAGGCGAGGGTGGCATCGAGGCTGGCAGCGTCCAGTCCCTCGGTGGGCGCTGCGGCCAGCAGACCGTTGCGGACCCGGTGCCGGTCCTGCTCGGTCTGGAGTCGACCGACAAACCAGGTGCCGGCGTTGGACAAGGCCTTGTAGTCGAGGTCCACGGGATTCTGGGTGGACAGCACCACACCGAGGCCAAAAGCCCGGGCCTGCTTGAGCAGCGTCAGCAGCAGCAGCTTGGAGGGCGGGGCGGCGACGGGCGGGAGGAAGCCGAACACTTCATCCATGTAGAGGATGGCGCGCAGCGACGAGGTGCCGGGCTGGGTGCGCATCCAGGCCACGATCTCGTTGAGCAGCAGTGTGACGAAGAACATGCGCTCTGCATCACCGAGATGCGCGATGGACAGCACGCTGACCCTGGGGCGGCCGTCTGCCGTGAACAGCAGCTTACCCGCATCCAGCGGCTCCCCTTCAGTCCACGCCTTGAAGCCCGGAGCCGCCAGCAGGTTGTTGAGCCGCATGGCCAGTTCAAAGCGGTCCTTCGAGGCGTAGAAGCTCTCGAGATCGATGACCCCGATTTTGCTGATGCCCGGGTTCTGGATCGCGCCGATGAGTGCACCCAGGTCCAGGTTCAGGCCCTGTTGCCAGTGACTGTCCAGCACGGCGGACAGCAGGATGTGCTCGCGGCTCGTGATGGGGTCTGCCTCGATGCCCACCAGAGTCAGCAGGCCGGTGGCGACGCTCTGCACGTGCTGCCGGTACAGTTCCACATCGCCCCGCAGCAACTCGCCAGGGCAGTTGAAGGACCCAAGCACCGAAAGAGGCAGGCCGGCGGTGCTGCCCGGCGTGTAGAGGGCAAACTCCGCCGCCCCGCGCAGCCGTCCAATGCGGTCCGGCCCCTGGCCCCAGTCGGCCAGGCCCTGCCGCCACCGGGCAGCCTCGGCAGCCGCGAACTCCGGCCCGGTCTGGCCCGCCGCCGCGGCGTCCTGGGTGCCTACCCAGGGCTCGAAGTCGGCCGGCCGCAGTTCAGGAAAAGTCAGCAGCAGATTGCCGAGATCGCCCTTCGGGTCGATGGCGATGACGGGCACCTTGTCGAGCGCCGCTTCCTCCAGCAGGGCGATGCCGAGGCCAGTCTTGCCGCTGCCGGTCATGCCGATGATCACGGCATGGGTGGTCAGGTCTGGTGAGTCGTAGAGCACCAGGTCGTCCCTGAGCTTCCCGCCAGCAGGATCCCAGCGGCGCCCCAGATAGAACGATCCCAGTTTTTCGTAGTCCTGCATTCCTGCCTCCCGCAGGAGCCCCTGGTAGGAGCGCCTCTACAACAACGTGCGAAGATCAACGCGCATGCCGCGTTCCGCGACCACTACCCGGGGCGCGCCCTCCTTGAGCAGTCGGTTGGCCAGGGCGTCCGCCGCGTCGGTCTCGCCGTGGACCAGGTAAACGGGTGGTTTGGGTGCAAAGCTGCTGTACCAGCGGGCGAGATCATTCTGGTCTCCGTGGGCGGAAAGGCCGCCCACCGTATGAATGCGTGCCTGTACCCGGATAGTCTCCTGGTGAATTCGCACAGTGGGGTTGCCATCCACCAGCCTGCGGCCCAGCGTCCCACTGGCCTGATAGCCGACGATGAGCACGTGGCATTCCGGGCGCCAGAGATTGTGCTTGAGGTGGTGGACGATGCGGCCGCCTTCACACATGCCGCTACCGGCAATGATGATGGCGCCACTGCTCAGCCGGTTGATGCGCTGGGAGTCTTCCGCGGCGGCGGTCAGCACGAGGTTGCTGAGCCGGGGCATGCCACCCTCGTCGTACAGTTCGGGCGTGTCCCAGTAAATCTGCGAGGTCCGGATCGCCATCGGACTGTCCAGGTAGATCTGCCAGCGGCTGAGGTTCCACTCGCTGTAGTGCCGGGCGAACAGGTCCAGTATTTCCTGGGTTCGCCCGACCGCGAAGGCGGGGATCAGGATGTTGCCCTTGCGGGCGTCCGCATCCTGGATGATGGTGGCAATTTCCTGGACGGTGGCCTCCCGGCCCCTGTGCAGGCGATTGCCGTAGGTGCTTTCCATCAGGACGAGATCGGCCGCCGTGTTCCGGGCCGGATCTTTCAGGATTGGCGTTCCGTACTGGCCAAGATCGCCGCTGAACACCAGCTTGCGCTCAACGTCCCGGTGCTTCAGCCAGAGCTCGATGCTGGCTGACCCCAGGATGTGCCCGGCATCCACATAACGCAGCCCGATCCCGGGGAAAATCTCTTGCCGCTCCAGGTAGGGCAGGGTGATGAATTGCCGCAGGGTCTGCTCCACGTCTGCAAGACTGTAGAGCGGCTCTACTGGCGCGAGGTCCGTGCGCTTGCGCTTGCGGTTCTCCCGCTCCGCGTCGCCTTCGGCAAGCCGGGCACTGTCTTCCAGCATGATTGCGCAGAAGCGTGCTGTGGTCTTGTGGACATGGATGGGGCCTGTGAAGCCGCGCTGGACCAGGAGCGGGAGACGGCCGCAATGATCGATGTGCGCGTGGGAGAGCACCACCGCGTCGATTTTCCCGGCATCGAACGGAAACTCTTCGCGATTTCGGGCATGACCCTGGCGACCCCCCTGGACAAGACCGCACTCGAGGAGGATCTGCCGGCCACCGACCCTGAGGATATGGCAGGAGCCGGTGACCTCGCGGGTGGCACCGTAAAAATCCAGTTCGAAGGGTTCGGACATCTGACTCGTGTTGCGATCTGATGAGGTTGCAGATTAACCTATC
>JBBQJK010000255.1:0-4359 GCA_038325835.1 Gammaproteobacteria bacterium | reverse complement strand
TGGACAGGGCGGCGGCTGCCAGCCCCGCCGCGTCTGGGACTGCCAAAGCGGGCCAGACAAAGGAGGACCTTGCCCGCGTGCGGGAGCGCATTCGAGACCTCGAGAAACAGAATCGAAAGGATCTCAGCCGGCGCGGCGAGCTCGATCGTCAGCTCCGCGAAGCCGAGACCACCGCCGCCCGAACCCGGCGGGACCTCAATAGCACGCGCCGACAGCTTGCCGAAGCAGAGCAGCGCCTCGCAGGCCTCAACAAGCAGCTCGACGCGACGCGCGCGGAACTGGATAAGCAGCGCGGCGCCCTGGCCGGGCAGTTGCGCCTCGCGCACATTACCGGTGGCAGCGAGCGGGTCAGGGCCGTCTTCAGCCAGCAGGACCCGGCCGAACTGGGTCGCCGTCTGACCTGGCTCGCCTATCTCGCCCGGAGCCGCAGCGAGTTGCTGGGTTCGATCCAGGGGAGCCTGGAAACCCTGGAGAAGGATCGCCTGGCAGTCGCCAGCCAGCGCGAGATACTCGCCGAGCTTTCGGCCCGCCGCAGCGCGCAGCTGGCGGAACTGGATAGCTCCCGCCGGCAACGCTCCACTGTGGTGGCCAGCCTGGATGCGGAAGTGAAGGGCCAGAAGAAGCAGCTTGCCCGGGCCCGGACCGAGGCCGCCGCGCTGGAGCGTGTGCTGCGGGACATCGAAAGGGCGGCTGCCCAGGCACGCCGGGCGGCGCCGCCTCCGGAACGAACGCCCGCCGCTCCGGCCCCGGCGCGACCCCTGGGCAAAGGCCGCTGGCCCGTTGCCGGGGCGCTGCTGGCTGATTTTGGCCAGCCCCGGGCTGGCGGCAAGATGCGCTGGGATGGCGTCCTCATCGCGGCGCCCGCCGGCACGGCAGTGCGTGCGACCCGGCCCGGCCGGGTCGTCTACGCGGACTGGCTGCCCGGTCTGGGTCTGTTGCTCGTGCTGGATCATGGCGGCGGCTACCTCAGCCTGTACGGCCACAATCAGGACCTGACCCGCCAGGTCGGCGACCGGCTGGCCGACGGGGATGTGTTTGCTCACGTCGGGGATACGGGTGGCCAGCCTCGGCCAGCCCTCTATTTCGAAGTCCGGAAGAACGGTCGGCCCGTGAATCCGCGGCAGTGGGGGAACTGATCTTCCGCGTCCCCGGCGCTGCCGCGGACTGTGTTCCAGTCCATGCTTGCCCGGCAGACCCTGTGCTACTGTCCAAGGCCATTGGGGTGATTGGACGACCGTGAAAGCGTTCTCAGTCAAGGGCTTGCTGCCACTGCTCATTGGCACGCTGCTGGGTTTTTCCCTGGCGCTCGGCGGCGCCGTGCTGGCTGGATTGACGCCCACCACTTTCACCTCTGCGGAACCTGGCTTGGCGGCACGGGTGCCACCAACGCCGGTCCTGCCACCTGCCGATGCCCGGGTCCTTGCCGAGATTCTCGACCGGGTAAAGCGCGAGTATGTGGAAGCGGTGTCAGCACGCCAGCTGATGGCTAACGCCGTGCGGGGCATGCTCGCCGAGCTCGACCCCCACTCCCGGTATCTCGATCCCGCCGAGTACGAGGAGATTCGCATCAGTACCAGCGGCACCTACTCCGGGGTTGGCCTCGAACTGCAGACGGCCGATGGGCGCGTCGGCGTGGTGACGCCGATTGAAGGTACGCCGGCCGCCCGGGCGGGGATCAAGGCCGGGGACGCGGTGCTGTCCATCGATGGCAAGCCCCTCGACAAAGGCAACGTCAGTCAGGCGATTCTGCGGATGCGCGGGCCCGTGGGCAGACATGTGCTCCTCACGATCGCGAGGGAAGGCCACCCGGAGCCGCTGGCATTTGACCTGGAGCGCCGCCCCGTAGAGGTGCACAGCGTCCACGCGCGCCTGCTCGAACCCGGATACGCTTACCTGCAGATCTCCCAGTTCAGCGATACGACAGGCAAAGACGTGCGCAGCAGCCTGGTGCACCTCAATCAGGAATCAGCTGGCGGCCTTCGCGGCGTCGTGCTGGACCTGCGGGACAATCCCGGGGGTGTGCTGGACGCGGCGGTGGACGTCGCAGACAGCTTTCTTGAGCGAGGCCTGATCGTCACAGCGAGTGGCCGCTCCCGCGAAGCAACGTTCCGGCACGAAGCGGCGCCTGGCGACCTCCTGGCCGGCGCGCCCCTGGTTGTGCTGGTGAACGGTGCCTCCGCTTCTGCTTCCGAGATTGTGGCCGGAGCCCTCCAGGACAACCATCGCGCAACCATTGTCGGCACCCGGACCTTCGGCAAGGGTTCCGTGCAGACGGTGATGCCCTTGTCGGGCGGACGGGCGCTAAAGCTGACCACGTCCCGGTACTTCACGCCCTCCGGCGTCTCGATCCAGGGCCAGGGCATCACGCCCGACGTGGAGCTCGGCGCTGATGCGGCGGCCAATGGCCTGGATGAGGCGCTGAAGTTGCTGAAGACGCGTCCGGCCCTCCTCGCCCAGTCGAATCCGGCGCCACTGCAGTAGAGCCATCGGGCATGGTCGCCTTAAAAGGCATTGCTCGCAGCATTCGGGAGGTCCAGCTGCTGCTCTTGCTGGTCACCGCGCTCTTCTATTTCGTTGCCCGGGACACCATCAACAGTTCCACCGTCTGGTTTCTGACGCTGCTGGCCTTCGGCGTGGCTGTGCTCGGGAGCCCACTGCTGCCTCGCCTCCGGGAGCAGCCGCGCCTGCGGCTACTCGTCGAGACGGTGGCCATGGTGCTGTTCATCACGGCGTTGATCGCCCAGGCGGGACCCCGGGCGGGTCCTCTCAGCCATCTTTATCTGTTGCCTGTGGTGACGGCGGCGCTGCTGCTTGGCCGCCGGGCTACCGGCTTGCTCCTGCTGCTGATTCTGGTGGGGAAGCTGGTGGTTGGCCTGCTGGCCCAGGGCTCGGATTGGCTCTCGTTACCTGCCCTCATCGAATTGTTTGCTGAAGTCGCCCCCACACTGCTGGTTGCCTTTCTCACCTGCACGCTGTCCAGCGATCTGGACCGGGCGACCCGGACCATCCGTTTCCTTGGGGAGCGGGATGACCTGACCGGCCTCTACAACCTGCGCAGCTTCAGCAAGCTGGCGGAGTCAGAGCACCTGCAGGCAGTGGACGCGGGCGAGCCCAGCGCGCTATTGATGGTGGATGTGGAACAGCTTGGACAGATCAACGACCGGTTCGGCCACGAGGCCGGGGACAGGGCCCTGAAGGCGGTGGCAGACGGGATCCGGCGAGCAACCCGCGATGGGGATCTCTGCGCGCGCTACGGGGGCGATGAATTCGTTATTCTGCTGCCCCGCTGTGGCCGGGTCGCTGCGGATGTCGTGGCGAACCGTGTCCGTCACGATGTGTTTTCCGGGACTCAGGACTTCGACTACGCCATGCAGCGCCTGGGGGTGGCTGTTGGTGTGGCTGCCGCGCCGGGCGACGGGCATGACCTGCGGATCCTGTTCCGCAAGGCCGTGCGCAACCTGAAAAAGGAGAAACAGGCCCGGCATTCCCGCGGAACCGGCGTGGCCTCATCTGCCCCGCAGGTGGCCCGGTGAGCGTGCGTGAACTGGTGTTGGTGGGTGCTGGTGGTGCGGTGGGGTCTGCCCTGCGTTACGCCGTGAGCGGCGCCGCGCAGCGACTCTTCGCCTCGGGGGCCGTTGCGGGCCCGGCGGCCAGCGCTGCGTTTCCGTCGGGGACGCTGGTGGTGAATGTCACCGGGTCCTTGCTGATAGGGTTGATAGCGGGTCTGGCTGAATCACGCTCCCTGTTAAGCGCCGAGGCGCGGTTGTTGCTGGTCACTGGTGTCCTGGGTGGCTATACGACCTTTTCCGCCTTCTCCCTGGAGACGCTCCTGCTCTTGCGCGCTGGTCAGACGACCACGGCGTTGACCAGCGTCGTGTTGCAGATCGTCCTGGGTGTCGCCGCCGCCTTTGCGGGCTTCACGGTGGGGCTGGCCGCCGGACGTCCTGCCTGAGAGCTGTCCGCAGACGCTCTGCCTGCTCCGCAAGAACGGCAGGGTCGGCGAAGCCACGGCCATGAGTCTGCAGTGCCTTACCGGCATACCGCGGAATCACATGCAGATGAAAATGAAAGACGGTTTGCCCAGCCTCCGCACCGTTGAACTGCATCAGCGTGATGCCTTCAGGCCGGAACACCTGCCGGGCGGCCAGTGCCACCCGCTGACCCGCACTCATGACGGCTGCCGCCAGCGCCGGCTCCAGGTCAAACAGGTTCTCGGCGTTAGCCTTGGGAATGATCAGGGTGTGCCCCTCTGCCTGCGGCATGACGTCGAGGATGGCAATGGTCGAGCCGTCCTCGTAGACCTTGTGCGCGGGGATCTCACCCCGCAGGATCTGGGCAAAAATATTGCTGGAATCGTAG
>JBBQJK010000254.1:0-4374 GCA_038325835.1 Gammaproteobacteria bacterium | reverse complement strand
CCTGGGGCTTCACGGCGTTCGACCGCGCCGCCTGCCGCCGGAAGCTGGCGTCCTTCGAGCGCGCCGGGCTTTACGAACCGCCGAGCCTCGGCGGCACGCTGCTCATCGCCTCGGCCAACAACTGGGGTGGCGCCGCCTGGGATCCCGAGCGGTCGCTGCTGGTGCTGCCGGTCACCCAGGCTCCCATCTACTTGCGCCTGAAGCGCACGGCCGACGTCACGCCGGAGGAACTCAACCAGCCGCGCCTCGGGCCCATCGGTCCACCCACGCCCATGGCCGGGACGCCCTACGCGTTCCAGTTCGGCCCGGTGCTGTCGCCGCTGTTCTCCCCCTGCACACCGCCGCCCTGGGGCGAGCTGCTGGCGATCGACCTGAAGGGCGACACGCACACAGCCTGGCGCTTCACGCTCGGCACGCTGGACAAGCTGATGCCCGTGCCCCTGCCACTGCCCTTCGGCACGCCGCTGTCCGGTGGCCCGACGATCACGGCCGGCGGGCTGGTCTTCATCGGCGCGAGCGCGGACGAGAAGTTCCGCGCCTTCGACGTCGAGACAGGCGCCCGGCTCTGGGAGGTGGCCACGCCGGCGTCCGCCCTGGCGACGCCGATGACCTACGAGGTGGACGGCCGTCAGTTCGTCGTGGTTGCCGCCGGGGGCCACATCGTCACGGGCTTCCGCAACGTGTCCGACTACGTCGTGGCCTACGCGCTGCCGCGCTGATGGGCTGACGGCGGGCTGTCAGTCCACGCGTTCCGCCGGCGCGCGCGCTCGCCACGCCCGCAGCAGCGACGGCAGCGTGAACAGGAACCACGCGCCTTCCAGCAGCACGAATCCCCACTGCTGGGCGCGGTACGCGTCGATGGCCAGCAGTAGTGCGCCAACCACATTGGCGAGGTTATAGGCGAGGCTGCTCACGTTGAGCCGGCCAGACTGTGCCAGTGCGTAGGCGGCAAGCAGCAGGAAGGCGCCGAGGAATTGTGGCCACTGGGTCATCGGGTTTTACTCATGGTTACTGCTCTTTTACCACCAACGCTCGCTGCATAGAGGCCCGCGGGCACCGTCGTGTCATCCGCGTCTGTCACCAGCAGCACTTCCCGGCCGCGACTTCCGGGGCGCACCGCGATGCCCTCCACCTTCCGGGTTGGCCGGAGCTTACGCACCCAGGTCAACTCACCGTCCGCCCGGATCACGCCTATGGCTGCCGCGACACACGGTCCATCCGCATAGCTGTCATCGGCGCTTTCAGCCACGGCAGCGAAGACGATGCCCCCAGCGGCTGACGCCGCCCCGTCGGTAAATCCCAGCGGCACGCCGTCGGCCTTGCCCAGATCGTAGTGGCGCACCTTGCAGGGCATGGTACTGACGGTATCGGCCCGGGCGAGCGCGCGCGTCACCGCGGGCAGGTTCAGCCAGACCAGCGCACTCCCGCCCTCCCGCGGCGGACCGCGGTTCAGCAAGCACAGGTTTCTACCGAGGACTACCGCGCCCTCCACGTTCAGCTCACCGAGTTCTTGCTTGAGGCCTGCGTACAGGTCTGTCAGGTCGATCACCCGCGGCGGACCCTTGACCAGCCCGGCCCGGTCCAGCGGCACCAGGACTCCGCGACAGCGATTGGGCCGGGAGCCCGAGCCCAGGGCTAGCAGCGCGCCGTGGGGACAACCGGTGAAGCCGGGCAGCCGGGTCAGCACTTCGAAGTCAGCCTTCCGTGCCTTGCGCTTCTTCGGGGCGGTCGGGAGCGTGCCCGGGAGCAGGCGGAGCAGCGTACCCGGCGCAGCGCCCGTCGCCGGAAAGACGCCCAGATGCACCTCGTCGTCCGCGATGACGTACAGCCACTTGCCGACCACCACCAGGCCACTTGCAGCACTGATGAAGAGGGGCTGGCCGCGAGCACTGGCGTGCTTGATACGCAGCGTGCGCAGGCGCTTCAGGTGCAGTGTCACCCTACCGGGATCAATTCAGGGTTTGGCGACATGGTCACTGACGCTGGCTACCTGCGACCCTGTCATGGTGCGGGGCTGCTCCCGGTGCCCTCAAAGTGCTCCAGGCGGACATGCTTATCGGCATAAATGGCGCCCATCTCACCGAGGACATCCATCAGTTCGAGGTTGTCGAGGGTGAATCCCCGACGACTCACCAACTTGGCTGCTTCCAGATCCGCATCCACAACATTTCGGTCATAACGACTGTAGAGGAAAGTCGCCCGAGGATTGTCCCGGATCATGTCGCCCAGCTCGCTATCGAGCGGCGCACCGTGTCGGCACTCCCCATGCTGGCGGCAGAGAAGATCCTGGATCCACCCTGCGGAACTGATCAATGCCGCTGGCACGGCCATCGCCTGCCCCAGAACATTCTCCTCGAGCCTGGCCCCACGCCCGGACTTCATCCGACCCGTGCCGATGGAAACCAGGCTCATCCGTTTCTTCCCATCCAGCCACTCCAGACGATACTCCGGCAGCGTCGCCATGGTGTAGAGCAGATAGGCGGGGTTGTTGAAAGGAGTCACCCCGCCGTCTTCGAAGGCAAACGTCTGCTTGCTCCTGGCCGCACTTTTGTGGTCCGTAATCTCGATTACTTCGGGCGGAAAAAATGTCGGTGCCGCGGTGCTGGCCCGCACGATCTGCCAGAGTGGCAGATCGAGATTGCAGCCCGGTTGTGTCCGGTCGTTGAAGAGCGCCCGGGGGTTGTTTGACATCGGCCAGGGCGATCCGGTCGAGGCATTGCGCGTCACCACCAGAAGGAGGGTCCGCAATTTCGAGGTGCCAAGGGTGGCGGGGGAACCATCGTTCTCGGCGAAGAACTTCTGCAGGAAATCAGAAATTGGCTGACCGGCAAAACGGTTCTTATGCATGCTCCCGAACCCAGCCTTGGTGAACATCACCCGGGCATTTTCCCGATAGAGCCGCACCACTTCATCCACGGGCAGGCCCCAGGACAAAAAGGTCGCGATTATTGCCCCGGTACTGGTGCCACCGATGTAGTGAAAATGATCGGCCAGGACCATTTCCGGCCGGTCATGTTCCTTGCGCAGCAAGGCCTCGATCCGGCGAGCGATCTCCAGCGCGAACAGCCCGCGGATGCCGCCGCCGTCGAAGGATAACAACCGGGCGCGAGGGAGCGGTGGGGCAGCGAGATTCAAGATTCTGATCCTACGTGGCGAAACTGGCTGCAAGTAGCCCGGCAGAGCTGTCGTGACGCCTAAGGATTGAGCTCACCGGCGGCTGGCGCGGGAGCGACTTCACGTCAAGCCGCCTTCTTCTCCTTCTCCTCCACCGCCTGCTCGCCGCCGAGCACGCCGGTGAGTTCAGCCAGCAGCTGCTTCAGCTCGCCCGTCATCAGCGCAAAGTCGATGTCGAACTGCTCGTGAGGATTCTCACCCTTGCCGTTGTCGTCCTGGTACACGTCGAGGAACTGCACCCGCTTCACGTGGGCATTCTGGTGGAGCAGGAACGAGATCCGGCCGTTCCAGGTGAGACCGAGGCGCGTGGGCGTCTTGCCCGAGGTGAGATGGCCGCGAATCTCGCCAGTCTCCAGGGGATGGCGCACGTAGCGGATCGTGGCGCCGCCGCCGTCGATGGCCTGCAGGTCCAGGTCTTCACCGAGCATGAAGCGCCCGGGCGCGTCGCCGTGGGTCAGCCAGGCCGCCATGCAGCCGGAGGGCGAGTGCTGGGTGGTAAAGGGCTGCACGGGAAGCGTGTCGAGCGCGTCCCGCAGGGTCTCGAGCAGTTCCTCGGCGCGGCTCGCGCTGGCCGTGTTCACCGCCAGCCATCCCGCGGCGAGGTCGAGCCACGCGAAGGTGGTCCGGCGCCGGGTCAGTGCCCGGGCCCGCAACTCGTCGCCCACCCGCGCCTTCAGTTCCCGCATCTGCCGCCGGCCAACGGGGTGGCCCTGCTGCTGTTCCAGTTCCACCGCCCGCTCCTTCGCGACCTGATTGACGATGGAGGCTGGCAATAGCTTCTGGTTGACCCCGAGACAAAACAGGTGCTGGTGGCCCTGGGCTGATCCCTGGGTGTAGAGCAGGCGTTGCTCGTAGCCACAGGCCACGAAGCCGCGGGTCTGCAGGTCAAAGCTGCCGCAGGGCTGCAGCGGCCGGCTCTCGAGGGCTTCTTCGAGCCGGGCGGCAGCGAGGGCAAAACCGGGCGGCAGGCGATACAGGATCAGGTTCTTGAATAACACGGGTGCGGGTCGGGTGATTGGGGGCGGCAGTATACCGGTCAGCTCAACGCCACAGACGCCGGGCGAGCCGGATCTCGCCGGTGGCCGGACAGCGAAACTCGGCCAGCACGTCACTCTGGGGCTCCCAGTCCCAGGCCGCAAACGGCACCGGACTGGAACGGCCCCAGGCCACCGCGACGGTCCGGGACTGGGCCTCCAGCAG
>JBBQJK010000253.1:0-4374 GCA_038325835.1 Gammaproteobacteria bacterium | reverse complement strand
CAGGCCTCCGTGCGCCTCGGGAAAACCCACCTGTACGCCGCATGGCGAACGGGCGATCCGAACGCACTGGCGAACGGCGGCGGCGACTTCAAGTACCTGTTCAAGCGCGGCGGGGCGGTCGACCTGATGCTGGCCACCGATTCGAAGGCGGAACGGCCGCAGCCGCGTGAGCCGCTGGCGGGCGATCTGCGCCTGCTGGTCACGCGGGTCGCCGGGCAGCCGAAGGCCGTGCTGTACCGGCCGCTCGTGCCGGGCACGCCCGACGCGCAGCGCGTGTTGTTCGACTCGCCGGTGGGCTCTGTGTGGTTCGACCGCGTCGACGACGTCAGTGCAAAGCTTCAGTTGGCGCAGGTCGGCGGCGACATCGAGATCGCGATTCCGTTAGAGGTTTTGGGTCTCCAGCCGTCGGCAGAACTCAAGTTGCGCGCGGACATCGGCCTGATGCGCGGCGATGGTTTACAGACCGTGCAGCGCCTCTACTGGACCAACCCGGACACGCTGATCGTCAGCGACATCCCCAGCGAAGCGCGCCTGCAGCCCCAGAACTGGGGTGAATGGCGGCTCGTCGAGCCCTTGCCGCCGCTGCCGAAGCTTGTCCCCGTCGCGTTGCCCGTGGCTGCCGAGCCCGGCCTGCGCTACGCGCGCTACAAGGGTAAGTGGGACAAACTGCCCGACTTTGCCAGCCTGAAACCGCAGGTCACGGGCATCGTGCCGGTCCCGGCTCTGGTCGGCGACGACAAAGATCCGAACGAGTTCGCGCTCGTGTTCGAGGGGTACCTGCGTGTGCCGACGGCGGGCGAGTACACCTTCACGATCGGCAGCAACGACGGCAGCCGCCTCTGGCTGGGTGGAGCCCTGTTGATCGACAACGACGGCGTCCAGTGGGCGCAGGACGAGTCGCGCACGGTGCAACTCGCAGCGGGTGCCTACCCGATCAAGATCGCGTATTTCCAACTCGATGGCGGTAAGGCCCTGACCGTGCGCTGGCGCGGACCCGGAATGCCGGAGCAGCCGGTGCCGTCTGAAGTTTTGACTTACCTTCCATGAGCCTGTCGGCTATGCTGGGTCATGGTTGCAGCAAAAAGTTCAACAAATAGCAAGTGGACGCCCTTGCGCGGATCCCGCGCCAGGCTCTACACTGACTCTTGTGGTGGCTCGTAGTCTCATTCCAAGGAGCTATGTCATGGATACAACACAGTTGAAGAAGCGGTTGATCATCGGTTCCGCCATCGTCGTGGCGGTGTTCGCGCAGTCGGCGGAAGCGGGGCTGATTGCGTACGAAGGGTTCGATGATGCTTCGGGAACCGCTGTGCGTGCCGTTGAGAGCGTGCCGCCGGGTGCGCTGGCTGACCCGAACCTGTGCTTCATCGGTCGCTGGGATCGCTCCAACCCCGGCGGCAGCCGTAAGGCGGCCGAGAAGCTCGCACCCATACTGGAGAAGCTGTTACTGAAGCCGACCTCCTCGAAAGGATTAATATGAAGCTAAATTCTCAATGTGGCATTCTACGTGTGGCGGGAACCGTGATGGGCGCGTTCGTTCTGAGCGTGACGGCAGCGGTGGCAGCCTTGGCGCAGGAACAAAGCGTGAAGATCACCCTTGACGAGGGGGTGGACGGTCTGGTGCAGCGCGACTGGCCGTCCGAATCGGTGCCCCCGACGTCGGTCTCGCTGCAGGGCGCGGGGGCAGTGACCCTGAAGGTTCAGGAGTCCCGCACAGAGAACGTCGTATGGCAGAAAGACATGGATCTGTTGGCGGATCAGCCGTTGCGGGTCGATATCCCCGTCCCCTTCGGTGTGTATCGGATCACCGCGACAGGCGCGGACGGTACGCGCCTTGGCGAAGCCTGGCTCGGCGTGATCCCGCCGTTTCACGTCGGCATCCGCAAAGATTCATTCTTTGCCTCCAACACCTCCAACTTGCGCGAAGGACGCGAACTGGACTTGCTCGAAGCGATCGGCATGAAGGTGCAGCGCGTGCATTTCCAGAACGTCACACCGGAGAAACTGGAAAACCAACGGCGCCGCAATACGTGGGTGCTGCCGATCGTCGGCTACGCGAATCCGCTGCCCAAGAGCGAGTGGGCGAACAAACTGAATGAGCACGGCCCCCCCGCCGATTTCGAGGCATTCGTCGCCTACTGGAAGGAAAAGCTGGAGGCGTTTCCCGAAGTGACGACCTGGGAGTTCTGGAATGAGCCGTGGATCTTCTCGTGGACCTGGGCCGACACCCCGGCCGAATATCGTCGCCTTCAGCGGATGTGGGCGGAGATGGCACACAAGGTCAATCCCGCGCTACGCATGGTCGCCGGCAACAGTTGGATGTTCGTCCAGGATCACATCGCGCCCTATCCAGACTCCTGGAAGGGCCTGCTGTCCGGAACGTCGCACCATCCCTACAGCGATGCCGCCGCCATGACCTTCCGCGGCGGCGCCTACCAGCGCTCTACGGATGCCGGCTACCTGGTGACACGGGGCATGGGGCTCAGCTATTACTACCTTACCGAGGCCGGCACCGTCGTTGGTACCACCGACTTTGGCGGTTCCATCGCCGTTTATCAGACGCCCAACAATCCAGTCAACGCCCGTAAAATCGTACATCTCTTTGTTCAGTCCGCGCTGACCGGAGTCTTTCAAGGCAACACCCAATGGGGCATCGGCTACGGCCCGGGATGGACGCAATCCAACGCGAGCCTCGCGGTCCTGACCCACCTGCTCGAAGACCGGCCGATCGTGGCGGACATCTGGCCGCGCCAGGGGTTGCTGCGCGGGGCGGTCTTCGCGCATCCGCGCCACGTGGACGCCGCCGTGCGTGCCCTGCCGCGGGCCGATGAATTGAGTGCCCGGTGGACTGTGCCGGTTCCACTGGAGCGGGCCGATGACAACACCAAGGTGGCTGTGGTCTGGAGTTGGACAGGCAGCGACAACCAGAACATCGACCGAGCGGGCGCGCTTGTCCTGTCCAATCCCACCGACCTCCGCGCCTACGACCTGTTCGGACGTCCTGTCGGCGTCACGGCGGGCGGTGTGCTCCGCGTGCCATTCTCCGAGGACCCGGTCTATCTGCTCAGCGAGGTGTTGTCGGTGACGGAGTTGCGAGATCGCATCGGCGGTGCGCGGATTGAGAACATCACGCCGGTGAATGTCTATGCGCAGTCGTTACGGCAGTCGGCGGATCAAGCGCAGACGCTGACGGTGCGGCTTGACAACCAGATGAACTGCAGAGCGGCGGGCGAACTGCGCCTGGTGTCGCCGGGTCTGCCGCCGATCACCGCGTCTTGGAAGGCCGGGCCCGGCGAACTGGTGGATATTCCGCTGGATTGGCCGGGGATGAAGCCGTCCGCAGACAACCGGTATGCCGTTGTGCTGAACGTCAGCGCACGGGGCGAGGACGGGCGCGATTTGGGGACAGTCCAGCACTCGCAAGTGATCCAATCCGCCCGGTTCGTTCGCCGCTCGATCCGGATTGATGGCGATCCTGACGACTGGCAGAGCGTGACGCCGATCACGGTGACCGGTCGGCCGAAGGTGGACTTCACCCGCTTTCTGTTGAACCCGAACCTGCCGCCGCCCGATCTGGACAAAATCGCGAAGGCTGAGGAGAAATCGTTCCAGGTGCGGACTGCATACGATGACGAAAACATATACGTGGCGGTCAGCGGTCTGGGAATTCGCACGGAGGTTGGCGCACCGCGCTTCGAGGGGTTTCCGTGGCGGAAGGGAATGCCGGACGGGCTGCAGTTCGTGCAGTACGAGGCGAACACCGTGCAGGTGGCCTTCGGTTTCCGCGACCGCGTGCCGGGCCATGGACGACAGCTCGAAGACCCATGGGCCTGGAAGGGGCAGTTCTACGACACCGACTACCTGTATGCGGTTCATCCCACCATCGCCGACGGGGATCTGGTGATACGGCAGTGGGGGCCGGATACGGATCGCCGTACCGCCTATCAGACCGAATCCGTTCCGTACGTGCAGCCCGTGCCCGGCGCACGTGCAGTTCTGAAGGATGGATTCTGGGAATTCGCCATTCCGCGCCGGGAGGTGGCGATGTTTGACCCGGAAATGGGCGGCCTGCGGTTCGGCATCGTGATCGACGGCACACACAACTGGTCCGACACCGCTGGCGTGTTCGATTACTGGACCGGATCCGGATCGTTCAATCCCTCCTGGGAGTTTCGGTTGCCCGCGCAGACCCTATTCGGGATTGAGTGAGAATCCTGCGGTGGCACTTCCGAGGGGGTGTGCGTCAACATAGTTTGACGCCCACAGGAGTCAGAAGCCAGGAGACAGGAGTCAGAAGTTGGAAATCAAGCACTTACGCGGAGTTAGACAAAATAATTCATGTCCCTGTTCTTGCGACACCACAGAAGAATGGCG
>JBBQJK010000252.1:0-4375 GCA_038325835.1 Gammaproteobacteria bacterium | reverse complement strand
GGGTCGGCAAGGCCCGCCCGCCCGCCAGGGGAATGGCATCCGGCCGGTTCGCCGTGTGGCACGTCAGGCAGCCACCGGCATGGACCAGGTAGCGGCCCCGCTCAATTTGCGCCGCCAGGTCCGCGTGCCCATCTAGACCGGCCAGGAGCAGCAGGAGTGCCCCCAGCCAGCGGCCCTGCCCTGGCCGGGAGGCGCAGCGGGGCCCCGTTCCCGGGGCCATCAATCAGTCATCCTTTTTCTGATAGCGATCGTGGCAACCCTTGCAGGACTCGCCCAGCGTCTTGAAAGCAGCTGCTGCCCCGGGCTTGTCATTCGCGGCCACGGCGTCCCGCAGCCTGGCGGACGATGTCTCCAGCTGGGCCATCAGCTTGTTGAACTGCTCCTGCTCCTTCCAGATCAGCGGCAGCGCGTTGGTGTCGCCCGAATCAGTACCCGCCGGAAACAGCACCTTGCCCTGAGCGCCGAGATCGGCCAGCGCGTTCGCATGGAACTTGAGGTAATCCTGATGCTCCACCTTTCCGAAGTTGATCAGCACGAACGCGCTGACGTGGGCCGCCATCGCATCCATAACGGCCTTCCGGTACTTGATGGCATCCGCAGGGGCGGTGGCGGCTGACGCTCCAGCTGAAAACGCAGCGACAAGACCGGCGACGAGGACAGTACGAACGAGACGATGCATGGGAGGACTCCTGGTTGTGGCAACGATTCTTCTTCGGGCGCAGTTCTGCGCCGAGCATAGCAAGCCATGACGCCGGCCCGCGACCAGCGGCGGTCCTCAGTTGGCGGGCTGCGCCTCACTGGTTTTGCAGTTCCAGCGCTTTGCATCGCAGCTTGGCGGGTTCGCCGCTGGATTGCTGCCGCTGGCCGACCGGCAGCGGTTGTCCAGCGGGGTGAGCTGGCCGCCGATAACGAGCGCCGTGATCACCAGGCTGCCGTCCTCGCACCGGGTCATGACGGCACTGACATCCACCGCGTAGCCCTCGTTGTTCCGCCAGGGCTGAACGGCCGGTGGGCTTCTGTCAGTCGGTGGCCCGTACACACGCAGGGAGAGTGAGCCATCGGCAGTCGGTGGTCGGAGAGGGGCGGGAATCGTGCTGCTGTTCCACGGCGAGGACTCTTTCCCTGGTGGTGCTGCGGGTTGTGGCTTCGGCTGGGGCTGGGGCTGGGATGGCGGGACCTGGGCCGGCGACGGCCCGCTGGTCAGCGACACCAGCAGTGTCAGGACCAGCATGCCGCCCAGGCCAAAGGCGAGGTAGCGCAACCACTTCATCGTAAAACTATCTCAGGGCCCAAAGAATCGGGGCCCAAAAAAACAGGGGCCGCATGAGCGGCCCCTGTTCTGGTCAATTGACTGAGAAACAGTCAATTAGTTCTTCTGCATCGCCTCGCCAGAGTCCTGCATGGCTTCACCAGCGCTCTCGACAGCGGCGCCGGCCGCGTCGGTCGCGTCAGCGGCAGAACCGGCAGCCATGTCGGCAGCACCGGCAGCAGCAGCAGCGGCGGCATCAGCAGTGCCTTCAGCAGCCGTTCCAGCAGCGTCAGCAGCAGCGCCAGCCGCATCAACAGCTGAGCCAGCAGCATCACCAGCAGCATCGGCGGCCTGGGAAGCGCTGTCCATGGCTGAATCGGCGGCGTCGGCAGCCTTGTCGGCGGGCTTGCCACCGCAGCCAGCGATCATTACCAGCGCCATTGGCAGGGCAAGCCATGCCTGACGAATCGTAGTGCTCATCGTTCGTTCTCCTGTGTACACAATTTTCTAAATGGCCAGACTCAAATAGTCCTGAAAAACGGCCAGCCAGTGTGCAGTGAGTAGCCTTTCGAAACACCCCGTCCGAAAGAAGCGGCCCACCGCCACCGGATCCCATCCCTCTGTAAAGCCTGCTGACGGCCGGCAGGCGCGGAGAGGATACACCAAATGTTAAGCCGTCAGTCTGTTTCCAGCGGCCCATCGCGCAGTGGACACCTCGTCCTGGGGTTGGGCCAGTTGACGACAGTTCTTGACTAATCGTCGCTAAGTCAGCACTATACCGACCCCGCGTCGGTAAAAGCAGGATCATGTTCATCGCTCTAAGGGATCTTGCCTACGCCAAAGGCCGCTTCTTGCTCATGGGTCTGGTCGTGGCGCTGGTGGCTTACCTGATGACGTTCCTTTCCGGTCTCTCCGGGGGTCTGATTTCCAACAACGTATCGGGCCTGATTGCCGCGCCCGTTACCCATTTTTCCTTCCAGTACGACGACCGCCCCACGTTTCGCTCGAGTCTGGTGGACAGGGCCATGTGGGAGGGCTGGCAGTCCCGCCCTGGTGTGCGCCATGCGGAACCTCTGGGGCACACGAGTTTCAACGGCCGAAATCAGCGCGACGAACCCCTGGAGTTCGTGCTCTGGGGGGTCAAGCCCGGCTCCTTTATGGATATTCCCGTAGCCAGTGGTGCCAGGCTGGGCCCCGAGGAAAACGGGGTCGTGATCTCCCGCCTGCTGGCGGACCGTGGCGTAAAGATTGGTGACACGATCACTTTGGATCGCGTGCTCACGGAACTCAAGGTCGTCGGCGTGACTGCCGACGAGCGAAACTACGAACACGCGCCCATCCTTTTCGCGACCCTGCGCAAGTGGCAGGAGGCGACTTACGGCCCGCCAGGCGGTGCACCTCCCGGGGAGAAGCTGCCGGATGTGGTGTTCGACTTTGCCAGCGCGGTGGCGCTCGATCTTCAGCCCGATATGACTCCGGAGCAGATTGCCGCGGCCGACGCCGATCTGGGCACCACCACCCTGACCCGTGACGGGTCGTTCCAGACCTCCCCTGCGTACCAGGTGGAGGTGTTCACCGTCGCCGCTATCCAGGCTTTTCTCGTCGTGACGTCGGCAGTGCTGCTGGGCGCGTTCTTCCTGATCTGGACGATCCAGCGAACGGCGGAGATCGGCCTCGTCAAGGCGCTGGGCGCGTCCAACGGCTACCTGCTGCGAGACTCGCTGGGTCAGGCCCTGGTCCTTCTTCTGGGCGGCCTGGCCCTGGGCGTGGGCCTGGCTGTCTTGTCCGGTATCGCTTTCAAGGCGGCGGCGGAGGCGGGTACGCCCTTCCAGTTCGAGCCGGCAACAGTCGCCCTTTCGGCTCTGTTCCTCCTGGCTGCCGGGCTCATTGGCGGTGCCGTGTCGATTCGCCGGATAACAGCCGTGGAGCCGCTTATCGCCCTGGGACGAGACCGATGAGCCTCCGAGTGGAGTCGGTGTCCCTGGTGCTCGGTGACGGGGATCAGCAGGTCCGTGCGCTGGACAACGTGAGCCTGAAGGTTGCCCCGGGAGAGCTCTTGGCGGTGGTAGGTCCGTCGGGCTCCGGCAAGTCCAGCCTGCTGGCAGTCTGTGGCGGGCTGCGCAGCCCGACTTCCGGACGCATTCACGTCGGTGACACTGAAATTACCGCCCTGAATCGCGAGGGGCTCACCCGTGTCCGGCGCGACAGCATCGGCTTCGTCTTCCAGCAGTCAAATCTCCTGCCCTCCCTCACGGTCGTGGATCAGCTGCTGCTTACCGTCCATCTGCGGGGCACGACCCCAGGGGCTGCCGATCGCGACCGGGCCATGGTTCTCCTGCAGCAGGTTGGCATGGAATCCCGCAGCCGGCGCCGGCCTGCGGAACTGTCCGGGGGCGAGCGGCAACGGGTGGGCATAGCCCGGGCGCTGATGTCGTCGCCGAGCCTGCTGCTGGTAGACGAACCGACGTCCATGCTCGACCAGTCCCGGGGCCAGCAGATCGTGAGTCTGCTCAGGGGCCAGTGCCACGAGCATCGGGTTGCTGCCCTCATGGTGACTCACGATCCGGACATGCTGATGTATGTAGACCGGGCCGTGCACATTGCGGATGGCCGCCTGAAAGAGGTTGAGGTCGCCCATGCCGCGCATTGAGGCCGCCAGCATCGAAGAGCACGTGAAGGCGCAGACCGCGCGAATACTAGATGCGGCAACCGAACTGTTCCGGACTAACGGCTACCGCAAGACCGACATGGATGACATTGCCCGCGCCGTAGGTCTGGCGCGCAACTCCCTCTATCGCTACTACCGCAACAAGGACTTCATCCTGCTGGCCTGCGTCGAGCGCGACATGGGTGCATATGTGGAACAGATGCGGAGTCTCGCTACCCAGCATCCGGATCCGGTCGAGCGGATCGGTGCCTGGCTGGACATGCAGATCGACATCGCGACCAGTCCCGCGCACGCAACGCTGGAGCACATCGCCGAGATCCGCAGTGATGCGCCTGAATTGCGGACCAGGCTGATGGAACTGCACGCGGCCCCGGCAGCAGTCCTGCAGGGCTCTATCGGGGAGATCCTGCGGGGCAAGCGCAGGGATGCCGGACTTGTTGCCGCCCTGATCAGGGGCA
>JBBQJK010000251.1:0-4399 GCA_038325835.1 Gammaproteobacteria bacterium | reverse complement strand
AATGGTGAGTTCTACTTCATCGAGATGAACACCCGGGTCCAGGTGGAGCACCCGGTAACGGAACTGATCACCGGCATCGACATCGTCAAGGAACAGCTCAAGATTGCGGCCGGCGAGAAACTGTCGTTCCGCCAGGAAGATCTGGTTGTCCGCGGTCACGCGGTGGAATGCCGCATCAATGCCGAGGACCCCCGCACGTTCATGCCCTCACCGGGCAAGGTGGACGTCTGGCACCCGCCCGGCGGTCCGGGCATCCGCGTGGACAGCCACCTGTACAGCGGCTACACCGTGCCGCCGTTCTACGATTCGCTCGTGGCCAAGGTCATTGCCCATGGCGATGACCGGGAATCGGCCATTGCCCGCATGAGCATCGCGTTGAGCGAGATGGTGGTGGACGGTATCAAGACCAACATCCCGTTGCATCGGGACCTCTGTGAGGACGCGGCCTTTCGCCGCGGGGGCACGGACATTCACTACCTCGAGAAGAAACTGCGGATCTGAGCGGCAACGATGACCGAGCGCTGGCTGCAGGCCGCCGTTAACTGCCCGCAGGCTGGCGTGGCGGGGGTGGAAGCGGCGTTCGAGGGACTCGGAGCCCTGGTGACCTGGACCCAGGGCGCGGACGACGAGGAGATTCTTGAGCCGGAGCCCGGCGCAACTCCCCTCTGGGCGGCCGTCCGGGTGACAGCCCTCCTGCCGCCCACCTTGCCCCGCGAGCAGGTCCTGGCAGCTTTCCCGGGGGCCCGGCTGTCCTTCGAACTCGTCGCGGACCGGGACTGGGACGCGGAGTGGCGCCGCACCCTGAAACCCCTGCGCTTCGGTCGGCGGCTGTGGATCTGCCCCGCGGGTCAGGCCTGTCCCGACCCGGCCGGCGTCCGTGTCCTTCTTGAACCCGGCCTCGCCTTCGGCACCGGCACCCACCCGACCACCGCCATGTGCCTGGCGTGGCTGGACAGCCAGCCGCTGGTAGGCCAGACGGTGCTCGACTACGGGTGCGGGTCCGGGATACTGGCGATTGCTGCCCTCGCCCTCGGGGCCCGGGAGGCTGTGGCCGTGGATATCGACCCGCAGGCATTGATCGCCACGGTCGATAACGGCACCCGTAACGGCTGTGGGGCGCGGCTGACGGCGGGTAGGCCGACGGCATTGCTGCCCGCCGCCTGCCCGGACTCTTTCAACGTGCTGGTGGCCAACATTCTTTCTGGCCCACTCGTCCGCCTGGCGCCGGAGCTGCGCCGCTTCGGCCGAGCGGGAACCCGGGTGGCATTGAGCGGTATCCTTGCAGAGCAGGCTAACGAGGTCATCGCGGCATTCCAGCCCTGGATCCGTCTGGCGATTGCCGATGAACAGGGCGGGTGGGTGTTGCTGACCGGGGCCATGGCGCACTAGAACGATGTACACCAATTGTCCCGAGTGCGGCACCGTGTTCCGCATTAGCACCAACGAGCTGCGCGTCGCCGAAGGCTACGTGCGCTGCGGCCACTGCTCAGCCACGTTTAACGCCCTGGCCACTCTGGCTGACCAACTGCCTCCCACCGTAACCCTCCAGCAACTCACACTGCCGACCGAGTCGGACCCCGGCGCAGCCGTCGGAACCGCACCCACTGCCCCGGCGGGCCTGCCCGCTGAACCTGAACGGCCCTCAGCACCTCCCGAGCTGGAGTTCGCCGCAACCTACGTGCCACTTCCGGTCAGCGAGGACACCCTCGAGTTCGATATTCCGGAAGACAAATGGTCCAACTTTTTCGCCGGAAATAACCCGGAGCAGTACTCAGTACCGGCCAGCGCGCCGGAGCCCGACGTGGCCTCCGAAGCCGAGGCCGCCCCGGCGGCCGAAGCCGATGTGGGCCAGGGAATCGGCTCCGACACCGTGGACCAGGCGGGCCTCTATCGGGCACTCGCCAGCGAAGCCCGCGACCGTGAGAAGGGTGAGGATGCGGACTGGCAGTCGCTCCTCGCGGAGGTTCCGGCCGACGAGGCCCCTCCCGAACCTGTGTATGTGATCAGCGAGGATGCCCCCTGGGAATCCCCTCCAGAGGCAGAGGCGCAACCACCAGCGCCACTGCCAGCGGACTTTGCCATCGACCTCCCGGAGGGCCCGAGCACTCCATCCGAGCGCGTCACTCCCGGGGAACCGGAACCGGAACCGGAACCGCAACTCCGCACGGCAGACCGGCCCTTCCTCTGGACGCCGCCCGCGACGCCGGAGACGCCGAGTTCCGGGCGGGGCTGGGCCTACACCGCTGGCAGTGCGTTGCTCGCCCTGATGCTCGTAATGCAAGTGCTTCACCAACAACGGGACGAGCTGGCGACCAATGCCGTGCTGGCCGAACCCCTGCAGCGGATGTACGCGGCCCTGGGTCTGCCGTTATGGCCCGCCTGGGACCTTCAGGCCTATCAGGTGCGCACCTCGGAGGCCATCGCCGATCGCAGCAGCCGGGGCGCTCTCGACATTCTCGCCCGCATAGCCGTCGTGGGTGACAAGCCAGTAGGCCTGCCCTTCGTGCGGGTCACGCTGCGCGATGGCCTCGCGAGGCCGCTGGGTTCCCGCGTCTTCCGGCCCGCGGAATATCTGGGCAAGACACCACGGCCCCGGGAGCCGATCAGTCCGGGCACACTGATTCCAGTAGAGATCAGCCTGAAGGATCCCGGCAGGGATGCCTTGGGCTTCGACGTGGACGTGTGCGTGATGAGCCAGCGGGAAGGCATGCTCTGCCGCGCCGAGCGCGAACCCTTTCTGCGCTGAACTCACCTCACGAATCACGCGCAACTGTTTGTCCACACGCGCAGCAGCGGGCACAGGGGCTCCCGCGGACCAACCTGCAATTAACCACTGCGCAGATACGCTGAACAAGAACCCAGCACTCCGTTTCATCGTGCTATGCTTTCGGTCACTCGCGAGTGGCCAATAATTCTTCGACGATTCGCCGCGAGCATCCAGGGTTTTACAAGCGCTTTAGAATCATTGCCTTTGGTGATATTGCCCGCAGCGGCTGACACCATAACGGCAACCGGGGTTGGTCTTTCTTGGGGGAGTCGCGGAGTGGTGGCGAAAAGCGTACGCAGCAAGAACTCAGCCAAGAAACACACTTCGCCACGCCACGGTGCGTCCACCGTTCGCGTCAGGAACCGCCCTCTCCGTGACTACACTGAAGAAGCACTGCAGAAATACTTCGGCGATCTCAACGGCCATCGGCCGGGTGATCTGTATGAACTCGTTTTGGGTGAAGTCGAAGAGCCCCTGTTCAAGACGGTGCTGGACTACACCAAGGGCAACCAGAGCGTGGCCGCCGAGATTCTTGGCATCAATCGCGCCACCTTGCGCAAGAAGCTCCGGCACTACCAACTGCTGGGCTAGAGCGGCTGCCATGGTGGGACCTGGCGCCTGGCGTGGTTCGGCAGCATGAAGCGGGCACTCATCAGCGTGGCCGACAAGGCCGGCGTGGTCGATCTCGCCGCCCGGCTCCGGGCCCTGGGCTTCGACCTGATCTCTACCGGCGGCACGGCTGCCGCACTCCGGAACGCCAGCCAGCCGGTCACGGATGTCTCTGAAATTACTGGCTTTCCAGAGATCATGGACGGGCGGGTAAAAACCCTCCACCCCGCCATTCACGGGGGCCTGCTGGGCCGCCGTGCAGTGGACGACGCGGTGCTGCGTGAGCACGGCATCGACCCTATCGACCTGCTGGTAGTCAACCTCTACCCCTTCGAAGCCACCGTGAGCCGCCGGGGCTGCACCCGGGAGGACGCCATCGAGAATATCGACGTCGGCGGTCCCGCGATGCTGCGGGCCGCAGCGAAGAACCACGCCTTCGTTGCCGTGGTTGTGGACCCGGCAGACTACGAGCGTGTGCTCAGGGAACTCGAACAAAACGGTAGTGTGGGCGTCGACACCCGCCGCTATCTGGCCCGCAAAGTATTCGCCCACACGGCCAGCTACGATGCGGCTGTCTTCAACTGGCTGCGCCAGGCTGATGGCGACACGGCCCTGCCGGCCCGGTATCCGCTGGGACTGACCTTGCGGGATACGCTTCGCTACGGCGAGAACCCCCACCAGCGGGCGGGCCTGTACACGCTGCCCGGTGGCGCTGCCGATACGGTAGTGGGCGCGACGTTTCGCCAGGGGAAAGAGCTCTCCTTCAATAATCTGGCGGATGCGGATGCGGCCCTCGAGTGCGTGCGCTCGCTGGCGGCGCCCGCCTGCGTCATTGTCAAGCACGCGAACCCCTGCGGTGTGGGCCTGGCCACCTCCACCGTCGCTGCCTATGAGAAGGCTTATGCCACGGACCCAACGTCCGCCTTCGGCGGCATCATCGCCTTCAACGCCACCGTGGATGGCGCACTGGCGACCCTGATCATCGAACGGCAGTTTGTCGAGGTCATGGTGGCCCCGGCCTAC
>JBBQJK010000250.1:0-4424 GCA_038325835.1 Gammaproteobacteria bacterium | reverse complement strand
AAGACCGGGAGAACGAGGGCGACCTGCTCATGGCTGCTGCGCGGGTGCGGCCTGAGGACATCAACTTCATGGCGCGGTACGGGCGTGGCTTGATCTGCCTGACCCTGACGCGCGCCCGTTGCCAGCAGCTCCGCCTCCCGCTGATGGTTGGCGGTACCGATCGCCAGCAGAGCACCAACTTCACCGTGTCCATCGAGGCTGCCGAGGGTGTGACCACCGGCATCTCAGCCCAGGACCGGGCCCGGACGGTCCGCGTTGCCGTGGGTCCGGATGCCACTCCGGAAGACCTCGCCCAGCCGGGCCACATTTTTCCGCTCATGGCCCAGTCCGGTGGTGTGCTGACGCGCGCCGGCCACACGGAGGCCGGCTGTGACTTCGCCCGCCTCGCGGGCTTCGAGCCGGCGGCGGTGATCGTCGAGATTCTCAATGAGGACGGCACCATGGCCCGCCGCCCCCAGTTGGAGACCTTCGCCCGGGCGCATGGCCTGAAGATCGGTACGATCGCCGACCTCATTCGTTACCGGCTGCAGCACGAGGAATCTGTCGCCCGGATCGCCGAGCACATCGTCGAGACCGAGTTCGGCCCTTTCCGGCTCATCGCCTACGAGGACCATGTCAGTCGCAATGTGCACCTTGCACTCGTCAAGGGTGATCTCACGCTCCCGGATCCGCCACTGGTCCGCGTCCATGTTCAGGACACGCTGGGTGACGTGGTGGGGGTGCGCAGCGTGGAACTGGGCTGGCCACTGCGTTCTGCGATGGAGCAGATTGCGCATGCGGGTCACGGCGTCGTCGTGCTGCTCCACTATGGTGAGTCCCCGCGGGAACTGCTGTCAGCCTTCCACTCCCTCGGGCGGCTCGCGGGCGCTGAGCGCAAGGAGTCGCCGGGTGGGGAGGTTCTCCGTAATTACGGTACCGGTGCGCAGATTCTTCGGGACCTGGGCGTACACCGGATGCGGGTCCTCAGTGCGCCAAAGCAGATGCACGGTCTATCAGGCTTCGGGCTCGAGGTAGTAGAGTACGTGGACGCGCCAGACCGGCGCCTTGGCGGCTGATCGCAACCCATGCTCACTCTTGAAGGACAGTTGATCGCCCGCGATGTACGTATTGTGATCCTTGCCGCCCGCTTCAATGAACTGGTAGTCCGCAACCTCGTGGATGGCGCCGTCGATGCCCTCAAGCGCCACGGCGCCGGGGAGACCGACATTCATATCGTCCGGGTACCCGGTGCCTTTGAGCTGCCGCTGGCGGCTCAGCGTCTCGCCAAGCTGCGGCGCTACGATGGCATCGCGGCGCTGGGTGCGGTAATCCGCGGGCAAACACCCCATTTCGACTTCGTGTGCGGCGAGTGCGCAGCCGGACTCAATCGCGTCAGCCTGGAGTACGGCATCCCGATCGGGTTCGGCCTGCTCACCTGCGACACGGTCGACCAGGCCCTGGACCGTGCCGGCGGCAAGGCCGGCAACAAGGGTGCTGACGCCGTCCTGGCCACCCTCGAGATGGTCAGCCTCCTGCGTCAGCTGGAGGCGTAGGTTTCGCATCATGGCTGTCACGGGTCGGCACGGTTCGCGCCGCCTGCTCGTGCAGGCACTGTATCAGCACCAGCTCGCCGGGCACTCTGCCAGCGAACTCCTGGAGCAGTTCACAGCTCAGGAGAACTTCGGGAAGATGGACGTCGAGTACTTTCGGCGGCTGCTTGGCGAGGTGCTGGCTGATACGGCGGCACTGGATGCACTGATTGCGGTCGATGCCGACCGGCCAGTGGCGCAACTCGATCCCGTCGAGCACGGCATACTCTGGCTGGGGCTTACCGAGTTGCGGGCGCATCCCGAGGTGCCGCTGAAGGTCGTCATCGCCGAGGCGATCCAGCTGGCGAAGGAGTTTGGCGCCACTGATGGTCATCGTTACATCAACGCATTGCTTGACCAGGCCGCGCCGAAGTTGCGTCGCACGGCCTGACTGCGGGTCGAAGCCAGGGTGGACGAACGCACGCTCATTACCACCTTCTTCGCGAGGCCGCGGGACCGGCGGGCAGGCGTCATCCTGGGAATTGGCGACGACGCGGCGCTGCTGCGTACCGAAACCGGCTTCGACCTGGTGGTAGCGACCGACAGCAGCGCAGAGGGCACACATTTTCCCGCCGGCATTCCTGCTGCTGCTGTGGGTCACCGCTGCCTGGCAGTGAACCTGAGTGACGTCGCTGCGATGGCAGCGCAGCCCCGCTGGTTCTCCCTGGCGCTGTCCTTGCCCCGCTCGGACCCCGCCTGGGTTAGCGGGTTTGCGACGGGCCTGTTCTCTCTGGCGGACCGGCATGGCGTGGTCCTGATCGGCGGCGACACCGTGCGCGGTCCACTCGGCGCGACGGTGACGGTTCTCGGCAGGGTGAAGCCTGATCGTGCTGTCCGGCGCACCGGCGCCCGACCCGGGGACGGGATTTGGGTTACAGGTAATCCGGGTGACGCGGTCGCCGGCCGGCTGCTGCTGGCGGAGGGCACTGAGGGTCCCGACGCTACGGCGTTGCGTCAGCGTTTTCTCTATCCGGAGCCCCGGGTCCAGGAAGGCATAGCACTCTCTGGTCTTGCCTCGGCCATGCTCGATGTGTCAGATGGTCTCGACGACGATCTCGGCAAGCTGCTGGCCGCCAGCGGTGTGGGCGCCGAGCTGGATGCCGAAGCGCTGCCGCTGAGCGCGGAACTGCGGCGTCTCCGGGGCCACCAGGCTTTTGAATGTGCACTCACGGGCGGCGACGACTACGAGCTGTGCTTTACGCTGAGTCCTGCGCAGGACGGGCGCCTGCGGGAGGTTGCGGCGCAGTGGCCCGTCCCCGTCACTCGCATCGGCACTATCGTTCCGGGCTCGGGTGCCCGGTGGCGCCTGCACGGCCAGCCCCTGGCAGTTCCTGACACCACCTACCGGCATTTCTGATGGCGGCCTATTCCCCTCGTACGGAACTCGCGAGGAAGGTGCTCGCCGACCCCGTGCACTGGGTGCCCTTCGGACTGGGATCCGGCCTGTTGCCGGTGGCCCCGGGGACGTGGGGTTCGTTGCTCGCCCTCGGCATATTCTGGGCACTGCCACCGGTGCCCCTCGCGATCATGCTTCCGGCACTGGGCGTTGCCTTCACGTTTGGCTGCGTGGTCTGTGGGATAAGTGCCCGGCGGCTTGGGGTACATGATCACGGTGGCATCGTCTTCGATGAAATCGTAGGGATGCTTCTCGTGCTGTCGGTCACACCACGAACCGCGGGCTGGACGCTGCTGGCCTTCCTGCTGTTTCGGGTTTTCGACGTCGTCAAGCCGTCGCCGATTCGCGAGGCTGATCACAGAATACCGGGTGGTCTGGGCATTATGCTCGATGATGTTCTGGCGGCCATTTATGCGGCATTAGTCGTCAGGGGAGCCATGTTACTGCCGCCGTTCTAGCCCGGTCAGGTCTTCGCCGCATGGTCCAGCAATCGACTCCGAGCGCCGGCCCCATCACTGCGGTACCGAAGAAGATCGGGAAGTACCTGATCATCAATGAAGTGGGCAGGGGTACGACCGGCACTGTCTATCTTTCCCACGACCCCTACTTCCGGCGGGATGTCGCCATCAAGGTCTATACGACCGCTACTGACGACGATCCCTCACGGGCGAAGATCGCCCGAAAAATGTTCTTCAACGAAGCGCACATGGTCGGGATGCTCCAGCACCCGAACATCCTTCCCATCCTCGATGCGGGCGAGGAAGACGGAAAGTATTACGTGGTTATGGAGCACGTGCAGCGGGCGCGCACCCTGGAGGCCTACTGCCGTCCTGACAACCTGCTGCATGTCGAGGACGTGGTGAAGATCGTCTACAAGTGCGCCAAGGCGCTGCATTATGCCCACAAGCGCGGCGTTATCCATCGGGACATCAAACCCAGCAACATCATGCTGACGAACGACAATGATGTACGCATCATTGACTTCGGCATTGCCATTCTCCGGGATTCGGACATTTCCAAGATCGAGGGCATCGCCGGTTCGCCGAGCTACATGTCCCCCGAGCAGGTGCAGGGTAATGACCTCACTCCCTCGTCGGATCTCTATTCCCTCGGGGCCGTCATGTATGAACTGCTGACTGGTTTCCGGCCGTTCCGTGCCAGCTCCCTCTCAAAGCTCTTGAATCAGATCGTCTACGCGACGCCGCCCCCGATTCATACGCTGCGCCTTGGTGCGCCGGAAGAGCTGGAGGAAATCGTTGCCGTCGCTCTCCAGAAGGACCCTGCCAACCGGTTCGTCAACGGCACCGATTTCGGCGCGCGGCTCACCCGGGTGTACCACCAGTTAAAGGGTCAGTGGGATGGTATTGACCAGCAGGAGCACTTCGACATTCTGCGGCGCCTGTCGTTTTTCCATGACTTCTCCCAGTCGGAGATCCGGGAACTGCTGCGTGCCAGCGAGT
>JBBQJK010000249.1:0-4439 GCA_038325835.1 Gammaproteobacteria bacterium | reverse complement strand
CAGAACTCCTTACCCGATACATTGAAATGCATTCAAACCCCACTGATTAATGACCGGACCAGGCTGGTGTTCATCGCGAATCCCAATAACCCCACCGGGACCTGGCTTGCACCCGCAGATCTTCGGGGCTTCATCGGTAGTCTCCCCGAGCATGTGCTCGTCGTGGTCGATGAGGCGTACCGGGAGTACCTGCGCCCCGACAGCTGCCCGGACACGCTGGACTGGCTTGCCGAGTTTCCTAACCTGATTATCTGTCGGACCTTTTCCAAACTGTACGGCCTGGCCGGCTTGCGCGTGGGTTACGCCATCAGTCATCCAGAGGTGGCTGAGCTTCTGAACCGCGTCCGGCAGCCCTTCAACGTCAACGCACTCGCGCAAGTGGCCGCGATCGCAGCCCTCGACGCCACAGACCATGTGCGCAGGTCCCAGGACCTGAACCGGTCTGGCGTGGCTCAGCTGCAAGCCGGCCTCGTCAGGTTGGGATGGTCGGTGCCGGCGTCCGCGGGTAACTTTGTGCTGGCGGATACGGGCGGACCGGCGGCGCCCTGGAATGAGGGCCTCCTGCAGGCCGGGATCATCGTTCGACCCGTGGCCAGCTATGGCCTGCCCCGGCACCTGCGCATCACGGTGGGCTTGCCTGAACAGAACGAGCGCCTGCTGCACGCCCTGGGAATGCTCCGCGAGAGGGGAGTCGGAGTCTGATGCAGCAGCTCTCCCAGCGATTTCTGGTGCACCCTTCGACCCGCGTGGAGGGTTCCCTGCGGGTTCCCGGCGACAAGTCGGTCTCGCACCGGGCTCTGATGCTGGGTGCAATTGCGACGGGTACCAGCCACGTCACCGGGTTTCTGCCGGGTGAAGACTGCCTGGCGACGCTGGCAGCCCTGCGCAGCCTGGGCATCGAGATTCATCAGAGGAATGCAACGACCATCGATGTGGTGGGGCAGGGCATGCACGGGCTTGCGGAAGCCAGTCACGGACTGGACATGGGCAACTCGGGCACGGCAATGCGGCTTTTCATGGGCTTGCTGGCAGCCCAGCCGTTTGCATCGGAGTTAACGGGTGACGAGTCTCTCAGCAAGCGGCCCATGGAGCGTGTCGCCAGACCGCTCCGCCAGATGGGGGCCAACGTCCAGACGCTGAATGGACGACCACCGGTAAGGATCCGAGGCGGCGTCGATCTGCGCGGTATCCGGTTTGAGATGCCGGTGGCCAGTGCCCAGGTGAAATCCGCAGTGCTCCTGGCTGGACTCTACGCCACAGGCGAAACCACAGTGATTGAGCCGGCGGTGACGCGTGATCACACGGAGCGGATGCTGGTGCGCCTTGGCTACAAGGTGCGCCGGGCAGGTCCGTCCGTCACGGTTACTGGCGGAGGCAGTCTTTCTGCAGCCCGGATCGACGTACCGGGAGACCTCTCCTCGGCGGCCTTCATGGTACTGGCCGGTTGTCTCGCAACCAGCGGGGAACTGGTCATTGAAGGTGTCGGGCTGAATCCCTCCCGCACCGGAATCTTGCGCATCCTCCAGATGATGGGTGCCAGGCTCCGCGTCGAGATGGCTCCTGATAATGGCGGCGAGCCGGTAGGTCGACTGGTCATTGCGCCCAGCCGCCTGCGGGGAGTCGAGATTCCTCTGGAGCTGGTGCCTCTGGCGATCGATGAGTTTCCAGTGATTTTTGTGGCGGCGGCCCTGGCGGAGGGTGAGACGGTCATTCGTGGAGCCGAGGAGTTGCGTCACAAGGAGAGCGACCGGATTCGCGTTATGGCTGATGGCCTCCACGCACTGGGAGTCGATGTCGAGGAGTTACCTGACGGGGCCCGCATCCGCGGTGGCCAACTACAGGGTGGCACCATCGATAGCGGTGGTGACCATCGGGTAGCGATGTCCTTTGCCGTGGGGGCCTCGCGGGCCCTGGCTCCCGTGAAGATCCTCAATACCGCCAACGTGGCGACCTCCTATCCGGGGTTCGATACCCAGGCCCGGGCGATTGGCCTCGATATGGATGTTGGTCTTGATGAGTGAGGCCGGGCTGACCCGGCCACCGCCGGTGCTGGCCATTGATGGACCGGGCGGTGCAGGGAAGGGCACGATCAGCCGTCTGGTTGCGGGCCGACTCGGCTGGCGCTTGCTTGATAGCGGTGCCCTGTATCGCTTGGTGGCCCTGGATGCCCGGAAACGGGGGGTGGCTTTGGAGGCTGAGCAGGCTTTGGCCGAGTTGGCGACCCACCTGGATGCCCGGTTTGAGAGCCGGGGCGACCAGACGCGCATCCTGTTGAACGGCCTGGATGTCACTGAAGCCATTCGTTCCGAGGCGGCCGGAGACGGGGCCTCCCGTGTGGCTGCCCTGCCGGGGGTGCGCGTTGGTCTGGTTAAGCGCCAGCGGGATTTCCGCCGGCCGCCAGGCCTGGTCGCGGATGGCCGCGATATGGGCGGAGTCATCTTTCCTGACGCCCTGCTCAAGGTCTTCCTCACGGCCAGCGTGGAGGAACGGGCCCGGAGACGTCATAAGCAGTTGAAGGACAAGGGTATTGATGTTAGCCTCTCCGCCCTTTCCAGGGACATGGTGGAACGTGACCGAAGAGATTCGGCCCGGGCCATTGCGCCGCTAAAGCCCTGCGACGACGCGCGGATTCTGGATACAACGGGCATGGATGTGCCGGCAGTGGTGGCTGTCGTGCTGGGGTGGGTAGCGGAAAGAATCGTGCCTTAAGAGCCTCTCAAGAGCGTAGAGCCGAAAGAACGAGAGACTGGGTCCGGTGACGCACAGTGCGTTGATCGGGTGTTTTTATGAAACCGCCGCCCTTACTTGCTGATTGGGCCGGCACTTCTAAACCATAGGTCCGCCCGAGGGCGGTAATCATCACAAATGACGGATAATTTCGCCGAACTCTTCGAGCAAAGTCTCGCCAATACACGGATCAAGCCTGGCACCATCCTGATGGGGTTGGTGATCGAAGTTTCCTCCGAGGCCGTCGTCGTCAGCGCCGGCCTGAAGTCTGAGGCCGTCATCCCGGCCAGCCAGTTCAAGAATGAACGTGGCGAACTCGAGGTCAAGGTTGGTGACCACGTCGAAGTCGCTCTGGACTCCGTGGAAGATGGCTTTGGTGAAACCAAACTGTCCCGGGAACGCGCCAAGCGCGTCCGCACCTGGGAGGCGCTCGAAGATGCCTTCGAGCACAGCAAGATCGTCAAGGGAATCATCAACGGACGGGTCAAGGGTGGGTTTACCGTTGACGTGGAGTTCGTCCGGGCCTTCCTTCCCGGCTCCCTCGTTGATGTGCGGCCGGTCCGCGACCCTTCCTACCTCGAGGGTAAAGAACTCGAGTTCAAGGTGATCAAGCTGGATCGCCGACGGAACAACGTGGTCGTATCCCGCAGGGCAGTTGTCGAGGCCGAGTACAGTCAGGAACGGGAAGCGTTGCTGGCGAATCTCCAGGAAGGCTCCACCGTCAAGGGCGTCGTCAAGAACCTTACGGACTACGGTGCATTCGTCGACCTCGGTGGTATTGACGGTCTCCTGCATATCACTGACATGGCGTGGAAGCGCGTCAAACATCCATCAGAAGTCGTCACCGTGGGTGACGAAATTGAGGTCAAGATCCTCCGCTTTGACCGGGAGAAGAATCGCGTTTCCCTCGGCATGAAGCAGTTGGGTTCCGATCCGTGGGAGGCGATCTCCAGGCGGTATCCGCCCACCACGCGCCTGTTCGGCAAGGTCACCAACATTGCCGATTACGGCTGTTTTGTGGAGATCGAGGAGGGCGTGGAAGGCCTTGTACACGTCTCTGAGATGGACTGGACCAACAAGAACGTCAGTCCCGCAAAGGTCGTGCAGATCGGCGATGAAGTGGAAGTGATGGTCCTCGACATCGACGAGGAGCGCCGCCGCATTTCCCTTGGCATCAAGCAGTGCAAAACCAATCCCTGGTCAGATTTTGCCACCGGTTACAACAAGGGCGACAAAGTCTCTGGAAAGATCAAGTCCATTACCGACTTCGGCATTTTCATCGGCTTGCCCGGCGGCATCGATGGACTTGTACACCTCTCCGACATCTCCTGGGATGTGCCTGGCGAGGAGGCCGTCCGCAACTACAAGAAGGGCGAGGACGTCGATACCGTGGTGCTGGCGATCGATCCCGAGCGCGAACGCATATCCCTCGGTGTCAAGCAGTTGGATCAGGATCCCTTCTCCAAGTTCCTGGCGGACAACCCCAAGGGTTCCATCATGAAGGGCATCGTGTCCGAGGTGGATGCGCGTGGCGCCATCGTGGATCTGGAAGGTGGAATCAAAGGCCAGCTCAGGGCCAGTGAACTCTCCCGGGATCGGGTCGAAGATGCGCGTACCTTGCTCAAGGTCGGTGACGAAATAGAGGCCCGGTTTACAGGTCTTGATCGCAAGACACGCGTGGTGTCGTTGTCGATCAAAGCCCAGGACGCCCA
>JBBQJK010000248.1:0-4444 GCA_038325835.1 Gammaproteobacteria bacterium | reverse complement strand
CAACCAGTGAGCGAGTTGACCCAGGCCGTCAGGAGTGCCACGCCGCTGGCGTCGATCACGTTGGAGCCAATCGGCGGCATGGCATTGACATCGCGGCGATTCATGCGCGCCACCAGCACGGACCGGGCCGCGTCACCCGGGGCAATCAGTCGCGCATTCGTGATCCCGAGACCACCGGACTGGGGATTGGCGTTGCAGGTGTTCATGGCCGCCAATGCCGTCGCGGCGCGCAGGTCCATGCTCGTCGGCGTCGGCCCACCCGGCCGGTGACACTGGGCACAGTTGGTCTCCAGGTAAGCCCGGGCCCGATCCGTGAGGGGCGCCGCCGTGTCGGCGGGATCCACCAGCGCGGCCAGCGTGGCCGGCGGTCCCGGCAGTGGCGTCGTGAACAGGTTGATGTGCTCCAGTGTAGCCAGCTGGTTCGCCGTCTGGCCCGACGTCGGGTACGTGAGCGTTCCATTGAGCTGGGCAATCTGGGGTCCGAGGGAGAACCCGCCAGCCGAGGTGTGGCACTGCATGCACTCGCCCTCACTCGGGTATATCCAGGCCTGCGCGCCCACCTGCCGGGTCTTGCCCCCGATCACCCGGGTGGCCTCCGTCTGCCCGGCGTTCCACTCGTAGGTATAGCCCGCCCACACACCGTCTGGATGCCGCATGAACAGCCGCGTCTCAATCAGCTGTCCTCCCAGCCGGAATGACTTGAGGATGACCGAGCCCGCGGGGAAATCGAAGTCCCCGGCGGCGGTCCGTGCGATCCGCGTCCCATCGGGTATGGCGAAGTACCGCTCCTTGACAGCGCCGTCCGACCAGAACGGTGCGTTGACCCGATAGGGAATGACGCCCGCAGCGGGCTGCGTGGGATTGCCCGCAGCGACGCAGCCGCTGGCAGAAAGGGTCGCGGGAATCGTGTTGGGCGCGCCACCCACCCCGGGCGCCAGGCGCCGGATGCGACCGGAGCTGAAGTCGGCGATATAGAGTTCGCCGTCCGCGCCGGAACCGAAGGCGCTGATAAGGAAGGGGCTATCGAGCAACTGGTCATTGCTGTAGCCGCCCTGGCCGTCGTCCTCCAGAGCCCAGATGCGACCGGAGCTGAAGTCGGCAAAGACGTACCGGCCCCGCAGGACCGGAATGGCAGTACCCCGGTAGACGTAGCCGCCGGTGATGGACCCGTCCCCGTCGGCATGGGGGTAATCGCTGACCGGGTCCAGCAGTCCGGCAGTGCTGCAGCTCGACGGGCCGCCAATGAACCCTTCCCGGCAATCCCAGCCGTAGTTGCCACCCCGCCGGATGCGGTTCACCTCCTCGCGGCTCCCCTGCCCCACATCGCCGAGCCACAGGTCACCGGTGGGTGCATCGAAGCTCCAGCGCCAGGGATTGCGCAAACCGGTGGCGTAGATCTCGGGGCAACTGGCCGCGTTGGCTCCCGGTCCGCACCTGACATTGGCTGCAAACGGATTGTCCGCCGGGATGCGATAGCCCGGGCTGGGGAAGGCCACACTGGCCACATCGATCCGCAGCATCTTGCCCAGCAGGCGGGTGTTGTTCTGGGCGTAGTTGTTCGGATCGTTGGCGCTGCCTCCATCGCCCAGGCCGAAGTACAGGTACCCGTCCGGACCAAAGGCGAGGTCGCCGCCATTGTGATTGTCGAAAGGCTGGTTGACGGTCAGCAGAATTTGCTCGGTGACGTTCACCGGCTGCGTCACGCTGTCGAGGATGAACCGGGAAACCCGGGACGTCAGGGGCGAACCGTCCGTGGTGTAGGAAATGAACACCTCCCGGGTCGCCGGCCAGTTGGGGTGAAACGCGAGACCCAGCAGGCCCCCCTCCCCGGCAGGATTGACCGGGCCGGCAAGATCCAGCCAGGTGGTGACCGCCGACGGATTGCTGGTGCTGAAGACCTTGAGGAGGCCACCCTTCTCCAGCACGAACCAGCGGGAACCATCGCCCGGTGGCTGAAGGATCTTGGTGGGTTGGGCGAAAGCCGGCGCCGTGGGAAAGGCATCGACGGTCGCGACCGTGGCATTGCCGTCCGGCCGTGGGGGTGCGAGGCAGGTCGGGTTCGAGGGGCGGGTGTCCAGGCCGAAGGGTCCGCCCGCTGGTGAGTCGTCGTTGACGAGGGTCCCCGTTGCCGTGGCATCCCCCAAAACGGCGTTGCCCGTGACGTTGGCCAGCAGGACGGAAAAGCTTTCGTCGGGCTCCTCGTTGGAGTCCCCAGGGATCAGCACGCTGAAGGTCTGGCTGGTACTGCCCGGAGTAAAGGTTAGCGTGCCGCTCGTCGTGATGTAGTCCAGTCCCGCGGTGGCGGAGCCTGGACTCGTTGCATAGTCAACCGTGACGACGGCCGCCTCCGGGCCTGACAGGGTCACCGTAAATGGCAGGCTGGAATTTCCAACATCGCCTTCGGTAAGTGCTGCGTTAGCCACGCTGAGCGTTAGCCCACCGGCCGACCCGGAATCGCCACCGCCACCGCCGCCGCAGCCGGCAAGGCCATTCAGCGTCGCAATAACCAGTACCCAGGCGACCGGTGAATTGTTCATAAGGATTGCCATCCGCACGATCCCGATTGGAAGTCCCGTCCACGCCTGCTGCCCAACAGGCGTACAACCCGCATCTTGGTCACCCTGCAGCGCCCCTGTCGAGCGTTGAATGCCGAAACCGGCGTTTATACTGCGCTGAATCAAGGACACTTTTTCATGACGCGTTCATTTCACCCCCCTGTCCGGACCCTCATGGGTCCCGGTCCGTCCGACGTCAACCCGCGCATTCTCGAGGCACTGTCACGGCCCACGATTGGTCATCTGGACCCCGCCTTCATCGGGTTGATGGATGATGTCAAACGGCTGCTCCAGTTCGCCTTCCGCACACAGAGTTCCCTGACGCTGCCCATCTCGGCACCGGGCTCCGCAGGCATGGAGTGCTGCTTCGTCAATCTCCTGCAGCCCGGCGACAAGGTGATCGTCGCGCAGAACGGGGTGTTTGGCGGCCGCATGAAAGAGAATGTGGAGCGCTGTGGGGCGACGGCAATCATGGTGCAGGACGAGTGGGGCTCCGCCGTGGACCCCCACAAGGTCGAAGACGCCATCCGTTCCCACCGCGACGCGAAGGTCCTGGCCTTCGTCCATGCCGAAACGTCTACCGGTGCACGCTCCGATGCGGCAACTCTCTGCGGCCTGGCCCGCGAGGCTGGCCTGCTCACAATCGTCGACACCGTGACCGGCCTCGGCGGCATTGACGTGAACGTGGATGGGTGGGGAGCCGACGCGGTGTACTCCGGCACACAGAAATGCCTGTCCTGCATCCCGGGACTGTCACCGGTGACGTTTAGCCCCCGCGCCCAGGAGGCCATCCAGAGGCGCGAGAAGAAAGTGCAGAGCTGGTTTCTCGACATGGGCCTGGTGATGGCCTACTGGGGCGGCGGTCAGCGGGCCTATCACCACACGGCCCCCATCAACATGCTCTACGGCCTGCATGAGGCCCTGGTCATCCTGGAAGAGGAAGGACTCGAGAACGCCTGGGCGCGACACGCCCGGCACCATGCCGCCCTGGCGGCCGGACTGGCTGCCCTCGGTATCGAGTTTGTCGTGGATGCCAGGCATCGCCTGCCCCAGCTGAACTGCGTGCGTATTCCGGCAGGCGTCGACGACGCACTGGTGCGCCGGCGACTGCTGGAGGAATACCACCTGGAGATCGGGGCGGGCCTTGGGCCGCTGGCGGGCAAGGTGTGGCGCATCGGCCTGATGGGCTTCGCCGCGAACCAGACCAATGTGCTGTTCTGTCTCGGCGCGCTGGAAGCGCTGCTGGCGCGGACAGGCGGTGTGGCGGCCGCCCGGGAATTCTACGGCCCGTAGGAGCGCCTTCAGGCGCGAACCGCTAGAGATCGCGCCTAAAGGCGCCTCCTACGAGGCGCTCCTACCAGGCGCTCCTACGGGCGCGAAGCAACAGCCAGACGCACCAGCGCGAGAACCTGATCCAGCGTCGGGGTCAGCACGCCCACCAGCCGACCCATCTCCGTGACAGACGCGACGAGGGCATCAAGTTCCAGAGGCCGGCCCTGTTCAAAGTCCTGGAGCATGGACGTCCGGTGGCCGCCCACCTCTACCGCAGCGTCGATGCGTTTCTCGATGTCCATGGCGAAACTCACGCCCAGCGCGGTGGCGACGGCGACCGCCTCGGTCATCATCCGGCGGATCACCTCGCGCACGTCCGGATCCCGGCCCATCTGCTCAAGCGTCGCCCGGGTCAGGACACTGACCGGATTGAAGGTGGCATTGCCGAGCAGCTTGAACCAGATATCGTCGCGGATTTTTCCCCGCACCGGGGCCTTCAAGCCAGCCGCTGTCAGGGCGTCGCCCAGGGCAATGACCCGCGCAGACTTCGAGCCATCCGGCTCGCCAACCATGAAGCGCGTGCCCTCGATGTGCCGGACCACCCCGGGTTCGACGAT
>JBBQJK010000247.1:0-4474 GCA_038325835.1 Gammaproteobacteria bacterium | reverse complement strand
GCGCCTGAAGGCGCTCCTACGGGCGCTCTTACGGGCACCACGCTGCCACTGCCCCGCCCCATACCCATCTACGTGGTCTACCTGACTAGCTGGGTGACCCCGGCCGGGGTGGTCCATTTCCGCCCTGACGTTTACGGCTGGGACGCGAGGCTGCGATAATGCGGGGCTTCGCAGACAGGAAGTCCCCATGGCAGAACCCAAGCTCACGCCCCCCGCCGGCGGCGCGAAGATCACCATCAGCCACGGCACGCTGACGGTCCCGAACAACCCGATCATTCCCTTCATCGAGGGCGACGGTACCGGCCCCGACATCTGGCGGGCCTCGGTCCGGGTGCTGGACGCCGCGGTGAAAAAAGCCTACGGCGGCAAGAAGCAGATCCACTGGCTCGAGGTCTACGCGGGCCAGAAGGCCTACGACAAGTACAACACCTGGCTGCCCGACGCCACCGTCGAGGCCTGCCGGGACTACCTCGTCTCCATCAAGGGCCCCCTCACCACGCCCATCGGCGGCGGCATCCGCTCGCTGAACGTCGCGTTGCGCCAACTTCTCGACCTCTACGTCTGCCTGCGCCCTGTCCGCTGGTTCAAGGGCGTCCCTTCCCCGGTTAAGAAGCCGGAAGACGTCGACATGGTGATCTTCCGGGAGAACACCGAAGACATCTACGCCGGCATCGAGTTCGAGGCGGGCACCGAGGGCAACAGGAAATTTTTGGACCTCTTCAAGGCCAACTTCCCGAAGGAGTACAGCAAGATCCGGTTCCCGGGTACGTCCGGCATCGGCATCAAGGCCATCTCCGAGGAAGGCACCGAGCGCCTGTTCCGCGCCGCCATCGACTACGCCGTTGCCAACCAGCGCAAGAGCATCACGATTGTGCACAAGGGCAACATCATGAAGTACACCGAGGGCGCCTTCCGCAACTGGTGTTACGCCGTCGCCGAGCGGGAATACGGCAGCAAGGTCTACACCTGGGACCAGTGGGAACGCACCAAGGCCGAGAAGGGCGAGAAAGCCGCCAACGAAGAGCAGAAGGCAGCCCTCGCGAAGGGCGCCGTGCTCATCAAGGACGCCATCGCCGACATCACGCTCCAGCAGGTGCTCACCCGTCCTGCTGAGTTCGACGTGATCGCCACCATGAACCTGAACGGCGACTACCTCTCCGACGCCCTCGCCGCCCAGATCGGCGGCATCGGCATCGCCCCCGGCGGCAACGTGAACTACGCCACCGGCCACGCCGTCTTCGAGGCCACCCACGGCACCGCGCCCAAGTACGCCAATCTCGACAAGGTGAATCCCGGCTCCGTCATCCTCTCCGGCGAGATGATGCTGCGCTACCTGGGCTGGACCGAAGCCGCGGATCTCGTGATCAGCGCCATGGACAAGACCATCGCCGACAAAACCGTGACCTACGACTTCGCCCGCCTCATGGACGGCGCAAAAGAAGTGAAGTGCTCCGAATTCGGCGACAAGCTCATCGCCAATATGTAGGAGCGCTTATAGGAGCGCTTATAGGAGCGCTTGTAGGAGCGCTTGTAGGAGCGCCTTTAGGCGCGAAGAGCGGACCCCGGGCCGACACCATGAACAAAGTCGCCCGGGTCACCCCCTCCTTCTGGGTCATCAAGATCGCCGGTACGACGCTGGGAGAGACCGCCGGCGACCTGCTGTCGATGACGATGAACCTGGGCTATGCCCTCAGTTCGCTCATTCTCATCAGCGCGTTCCTGGCGGCACTCGTTGCCCAGGTGCGGTCCCGCACCTTCAAGCCAGCACTGTTCTGGACTGTGGTCCTGCTCACCAGCACGGCCGGCACCACGCTGTCGGACTTCATAGACCGAACGCTCGGCGTGGGCTATGCCAAGGGCTCGCTGATCCTGATGACACTGCTCACGGCAGTGCTGGTGACCTGGCGAGTCACCGAGAAGAGCCTGTCCGTCAGCAATATCCAGACGACCCGCTCGGAACTGTTCTACTGGGCCGCCATCCTCTGCTCCAACACGCTCGGCACTGCGCTCGGCGACTACCTCGCCGACGACTCCGGCCTCGGCTTCCTCGGCGGCGCCGCGCTGGTTGCCGCGCTGCTGGTACTGGTGGTGCTGGCAACCTACCTGACGACAATCAGCCGCATCACATTGTTCTGGATTGCGTTCGTGCTCACACGCCCCTTCGGCGCAACCTTCGGCGACCTCCTGACGAAGTCCGACGAAAAGGGCGGGCTGAATCTGGGTACCATCGGCTCGTCCGCCGTGCTGGCGATTATTTTCGTGACCTTCATCGCCTACACGACCCGCCGGGAGCGGCGCACCGCGCAGTCATCCCCGTAGGAGCGCGTTCACGCGCGACCGGTCACACCCGACAACATCACCGGGACTGGCACCCAAAACTGCCGGCCCCCGTGCATTTCTGCGCCTGAAGTCCCGATTTGTCGGGTGCTGTGCAAGGGCCGCCGGTGCTACCCTTACGCGTATTACGCAATGTGATACAGCAAGGAATCACCATGCCCCTCATGAGCGTGCGTGTGCCGGAAGACCTGGATGCCCGTCTTGATCGGGAAGTAACCCGGACCCGGAAAGCACGCTCGGAAATCGTTCGCACCGCCATCGTCGAATATCTGGCACGGCAGGAACGCGAGCAGTTCATTGCAGACTACGTCCGGAGCGCCATGGGAGAGGACCGGGACGAGGTCCTGGCCCGGGCTGAAGAGTTCCTGCCCCTCGAGAACGAGGCTCTGGCACTGGCGGAGTCCGGCGGAAGATCACGGGTGCTTGGGGCTCGGGAGAAGCCGCCAACCTGTAGGCGCAAGAAAGCCAGGCGACCGGCCCGGTGAAGCGCGGCGAAGTCTGGCTCGCACGACTCGGCCCGGCGCGCGGCGCAGAGATCGGCAAGACGCGGCCTGTACTGGTCATCCAGGAAGATGCGTTGACCGTAGCAGGCTACCCGACCGTCGTCATCCTCCCGCTGACCACCGGGCTGCGGCAGACTCCGGGACCCTTTCGGGTGAGCATCTCGCCCCGCGGGAAACTGAAGCAGCTGTTCCAGGTGATCACGGCGGAGCCACGCGCTATCGATCGGCAGCGACTTCTGCAAGGACCGCTTACACGCCTGCTACCTGATGAGATGTCGGCCGTGGAAAAGGGTCTGCTGACCGCCATGGGAATGAATCGCCAGACCTAACCCCGATCCAACGGACTCTTCACCCCTTTCGCCCCCTTCCCCATCACGTGGGTGTAAATCATCGTGGTCTTCACGTCGCTGGCACCACCGTGACCCGGTCCTTCCCGCCCTTGCCGTCCCGGACGATCAGCTCGCTCCGCTCCAGCACCAGGTCCTTCACACGCAGGCGCAGTGCCTCCATGAGGCGCAGGCCGGAGCCGTAGAGCAGGTTCGCGATCAGCCAGTGCGTGCCATCCAGCTGCGCAAGGACCGCCCGGACCTCGGAACGGCTGAGCACCACCGGCAGGCGCCGGGAGGCTGCCGCCCGGGTGATATTGTCAAGCCACGGTAGCGCCACCCCCAGGACCTCCCGGTACAAGAACAGCAGCGCCTGCAATGCCTGGTTCTGGGTAGACGCGCTGACCTTGCGGTCCACGGCCAGATAGGTCAAGAATTGCTCCACGCCGGCTGCGCCGAGGTCACGAGGATGTCGTCGATGGTGAAACGCCACGTACCGCCTGATCCACTGCAGGTAGGTCTGCTCGGTCCGGTAGGCCAGATGCCGGACCCGCATCCTGCCGCGCGCCACCTCCAGCAGCCCCGCGCCCTCCGCCGCCACGCACCCTATCCTTCCATGACCGCTGCCCACCGAACACCGAGCCGCAATGAATGGAATCAGATACCTCCGCCGCCGTCGATCTACATATCCAGACAAAGTAACGAGATTTGCAACGTCATTTCGTCTCCCTATGTTTAGTTAGGCACCAAATGATGCCGTTCGATCTCACGTGGATGATTGGCCGCACGATTGGGCACGTTCGGCTCAACGAACCAACCCAATGGTCTTTCTCGTTCGGGCCCGGAGTTGGCATTGGCGCTGAGTGCCCTTGGCGGCTTCTGCAAGCTGGCTCTGTGGCAATAAGTAGCGAAGACCATCTGCAGCAGTATGGCTTGCCGGCACCGCTGGACGCTGCGTCTGTCGCAACGAGCCTGCTAGCGTCTCAAGCCGTCACTAGCGTTGAGGTGAGGGCCGGCTCCGCTGATCTGATCCTAGAGATGAGCGGTGGCTTGCGCCTGGAGATTATCCCTTTCTCTAGCGGATACGAGAGTTGGGGTGTGACAACGCCATCTGGGCTTTATGTTTTCGCACAAGGCGGTGGGCAGCTGTCGGGCTGGCCGGCAGGTGCCTAACCAATCATTCAAGCCGACGCCTTCGGCGCGGCTTAACTCAAGAGTTAGGCATGCGAGGCAACCTGTGATTAAGAACTTCATTATCGCTATTCAATCACTGGCAATTTTGTTCGTCATACTTTGGTACGTGTTGTA
>JBBQJK010000246.1:0-4491 GCA_038325835.1 Gammaproteobacteria bacterium | reverse complement strand
GGCGGCCAGTGCTTGCTGGCCGCCGCTGACTTGTTGGTTAGCCCCGGCTTCCGTGGCCGGTTACCTGGCGTTACTTGGCGTTACTTGGCGTTACTTGGCGTTACTTGGCGGGGGGCATGACTTCCATCGTCGCCACCTTCTTCACCATCGCCTGGTACTCTGCGGGCGGCAACGGGACCAGACCGCGATCCGCCAGATAGCCCTCTTCACCCATGGCCTTCTGGCTGGTGAACTCGGCGACGAACTGCTTGATACCAGGGATCGCCCCGACGTGGGCCTTCTTGACATAGAAGTACAGCGGCCGGGACACGGGGTACTTGCCGCTGGCAATGTTCTCAAAGGTGGGGGCCGTGCCATCGATGAGGGAGCCCTTGACCGTGTCCTCGTTCTGCTCGAGGAAGCTGTAACCAAAGATCCCGACCGCATCCTTGTTCGACTTCAGCTTCTGGACGATCAGGTTGTCGTTCTCGCCAGCCTCGATGAAGAACCCATCCTCGCGAATGGTGTAGCAGATCTGCTTGAACCTGTTCTCATCCTTGTCCTTGATCGCCTTGATCCAGGGGAAGGTCTTGCAGCCACCGTCCATTGCCAGCTCGACGAAGGCGTCCCGCGTGCCGGAGGTTGGCGGGGGTCCCAGAACCTCGATCTTTTCTGCAGGAAGCTTCGGGTTGACGTCCTTCCACGACTTGTAGGGATTGGCCACCAGCGTTTCCGTGCCATTCGGGTTTGGCACCTGCTTCGCCAGCGCCAGATAGACATCCCGCAGCGTCAGCGGCAAGCCGGGCGACGCCTTCGACTCGGCCATCACGATACCGTCGTAGCCAATCTTGACCTCGACGACATCCTTCACACCGTTGGCGGCACAAGCGGCCAGTTCCGTCGCCTTGATGGCCCGGGAGCTGTTCACGATATCCGGATACTGAACACCCACGCCGCTACAAAAGAGCTTGATGCCACCCCCGGAGCCGGTGGCTTCGACCTTGGGGGTCTTGAACTGGCTGGTCTTGCCGAATTGCTCGGCGACGACCGTGGAAAACGGATAGACGGTGGACGAGCCGACGATGCTGATGTAGTCGCGGGCTGCCTGGGCCGAAACCGGGCCGGTGCTAAAGGCCAGCAGTACGGCTGCGGTCAGCAAGCTGAGAACGGGACGAGAGTAATTCACGTGGACCTCCGGGGAGTTAAACCTTGGGGCTCTGGAGCGAGCCATCTTATGACCGGAATGTTAAGAAATTATTTCAGCCTCGGCGTTAACTCGACGCCGACCGGTCGCTCCTGGCGGCCTCCAGCTCCTGCAGCACGGTTTCCCGCTCCGTGTGGCGGATATCCCGGCCGTGCACCAGGAACACGACGTATTCCGCAATGTTCTTGGCGTGATCACCGATGCGCTCCAGCGCCCGGGCCACCCAGGTGACGTCCATGAACCGACGGATCGTGCGGGGGTCTTCCATCATGAGGGAGATGCACTGGCGCGTGATCTGGTCGTACTCCTCATCCACCAGCTTGTCTTCCTCGATGACCGCCAGCGCGTCGTCGACATCCATGCGGGAGAAGGCATCGAGGGCGTCGTGGAGCATCTCCTGGACGTGCTCGCCCAGCGCCTTGAGTTCGCTGTAAGCCGCATACCGCTCCCGGTCCGTCGCCAGGTGGGAGGCCAGGTACCCGATCTTGGCCGCTTCATCCCCCACCCGTTCGAGGTCAGTGATGGTCTTGATGACCATGACAATCAGACGAAGATCAGCCGCGGCCGGCATCCGCGTGGCGAGAAGCTTCCGGCACTCCTCGTCGATATCCACTTCAAGCCGGTTGATCTTGTGATCGTCGTTGGAGACGCGGAGGCCCATGTCGCTGTCGCCGGCGATAATCGCCTCGACGGCCGTATCCAGGTGCTGTTCAACAAGCCCGCCCATCCGGAGCACCTCGCTCCGCAGGTGTTCGAGCTCGGCGTTGAAGCGCCGGGAAATGTGGTGGCTGAAGCTTTCGGATTCCATAGTGTCGCTCCTTGACCTGCGGCCGCTGGAATAAGGATCCAGCGAAACAAAGAGTATCAGGATAGGGCCAGCCGATCCCGTGGAAAGTGGCACACAAAGGTACTCCCCTCACCCAGGCGACTGCGAATTTCCAGTTCCGCGTCGAGGCGCCGGAGTGCGTGCTTTACTATCGCCAGGCCAAGCCCGGTGACACCCCGCTGGCGCGCCCGCCCGCCATCAGCCCGGTAGAACCGCTCAGTGACCCGGGAGATATCCTCGTCGGCGATCCCGATCCCGGTGTCCTGAACCTCCAGGTGCCCGCCTTCGGCGTCCACGGTCCAGCGGATGGTGACCTCCCCGTCGGCGGGGGTGTAACGCACGGCGTTGGAGACGAGATTGGAGACGACGGACTGCAGCTCGGTTTCCTCCCCGAGCAGGTTGGCCGGGCTGTTGAGTTCAATTTCGATAGCCTCCGGGTGCTCCGGCAGCGCAAAGGCTTCCTTCCGGGCGGTGGCCAGAATGGCGGCCACGTCCACCACCCGGTCCTTGGGGACCGACTGGCCGGACTCCAGCTTGGAGAGCTGCAGCAGATCCTCGACCAGGCGCCGCATCCGGATGGACTGGTCCTGCATCACCCTGATCGGCTGGTGCCAGGTGTCGGGGATGCGTCCGTCGTCAGCCAGGGCATCGAGATAGCCCATGATTACCGTCAGGGGCGACCGCAACTCGTGGGAAGCGTTGGCCACGAAGTCCCGCCGCACCCGCTCGATCTTCACCCTCTGGCTCACATCCCGGATCAGCAGCAGGGTCTGGTCCGGCCCGTAGGGGATCAGCCGGCAAGCCAGCCAGGTTTCCGGGGTGGAAGGTGACGGAATATCGACTGCCAGTCTGTCCCCCGGGTTGTTCAGATAGTCGACAAAATCGGGAAAGCGCAGCAGGTTCTCGATGCGCTGACCACGATCGCTGCGATTCTTCAGGCCCAGCAGCAGCCGGGCCGCCTGGTTGTAGTTGACGATCTCGTGACTGGCATTGAGGATCACGCCGCCGTCGGGAAAAGCCTCCGTGGAGGCACGGAGATCCTTGAGCAGCTTGCGAAAGCGCTTGCCCCGGCGCTTCACCTTGCCCTTGATGAACTGGATCTTGGCGAAGACGGGTGGCCAGACGCCATCGCCGTCGGGAATGTCGCCGATTTTGCCCGTCGCCAGCCAGCGCTCGAGCCTATAGAGGTTGTACATCTGCCAGAACAGCAGGCCGAGGGCGACAAGAAGTGCGCCCAACACAGGGAGCCCGTAGAGAAAACCAATGAAAGCGCCGGCCGCGAGCGCGCCGCCGTAGCGAATCAGGGTCCAGGTCCAGACCTTGGGCATTTACTCAGCGCGCGGAGAAGCGGTAGCCCGCGCCTCTAACCGTCTGGATATAGTGCTCCACCTTGTATTCCTCGAGCACCTTCCGCAGGCGCCGGACGTGAACGTCGACCGTGCGCTCCTCGATGTACACATTCTGGCCCCAGACGAAGTCGAGCAGCTGGGTGCGACTGTAGACCCGGTTGGCATTCTCCATCAGGAACTTCAGCAGTCGATACTCAGTCGGGCCGAGCTGGATCTCCCGTTCGCCCACGAACACGCGATGACTCACCGGGTCCAGTTGCAGTTCCCCGGCCACCAGGGCTTCATCCGCGGAGGGCGCAGCCCGACGCAGAACGGCATTGATTCGGGAGAGCAGTTCGCGGGCAGAGAACGGCTTGGTGATGTAGTCGTCGGCGCCCCCGTCGAGGCCGAGCAGCTTGTCACGCTCCTCGGCACGGGCCGTCAGCATGATGATCGGCATCTCGCGGTTGGCCTCCTCCCGGCGCAGCGTCCGGGTGAGCTCCAGACCACTGGAGTCGGGAAGCATCCAGTCCACCAGCATCAGGTCAGGCCGGGAGTCGGCGATGCGGAGCCGGGCCGAGGAGCAGTCCTCAGCCTCTTCGACCTCGAAGCCGGCCCGGCTGAGATTGAAGGCAATCATCTGCCGAATGGGTGCTTCGTCTTCTACAACCAGAATTCTGCGTGCGCTCATGGTGTTCCGTTGTAATGCTGTTGCAGGTTATTGCAACAGGCTTTTGTTACAAAAGGGTTACGGGAGTGAACGTCCTGGATGGAATTGTGACACCCGCGGGCTTCTGACGGGGCCATTTAACCGAAACGGTAACCAAAGCCCCGGACAGTCTGGAGCAGATTCTCGCAGGAGTGCGGCTCCAGGGCCGCCCGCAGTCGGCGGACATGGACGTCCACGGTCCGCTCGCCGATACCACCCCGGCGCCGCCAGACCTGTTCCAGCAGGTGCCGCCTGGCGAGGACGCGCCCGGGGTTCTCCATGAAATAGGCCATCAGCCGGAATTCGACCGGCGCGAGGCTGATTTCGTGGACCCCCACCGTTACCTTGTGCCCAAGCTTGTCCAGGCAGATGGGTCCGATTTCGAGGACATTCTCCCGTGATGGCGCTGCGGGGCGACGGAGGGCGGCGTTGACGCGGGCCACCA
>JBBQJK010000245.1:0-4499 GCA_038325835.1 Gammaproteobacteria bacterium | reverse complement strand
TCCAGGAGCGGTCCCGCTGGACTCACTACTGGTAGCGTTCTCGGTTGATGTCGGCTAGTGGGGGCAACGACAGATGATCAAGGCACGGACGAGGCTGACGGCAGCCAGTACCCAGACGGGGGAGCACATCCTCCTGGCAGGCGAGCGGCTGTTTGCGGAACAGGGTTTTGATAACGTCTCCCTCCGCCAGATCAACACCGCCGCTGGCCAGCGCTTCGGCCTCATTTCCGCCCCGGTCTCTGCCTCCACCCAGGCCGAGATTCTCGAGTTGCGCTCCGCGAGCCAGAGGGTCGCCTGATGCACCACGCCGCACCGATGAAGAGGCGCAACCTGGGCTCTTCGCACCTGGCGATCTCGCCCATCGGCGTCGGCTGCATGAACTTCGGTTCGATGTGCGACCAGGCAACGACCGATGCCATCGTGAGCACGGCCTTCGACCTGGGGGTTAACTTCTTCGACGTCGCTGACATTTATGGCGGCACCATGAACCGGTCCGAGGCCATGCTGGGCAAGGCACTCGGTACGCGGCGCCATGCGGCCATCGTGGCGACCAAGTTCGGCGCAAAGCTGGGCGGCGGTGGCGGCGCAGCCCCCGGTGGCGGCTCGGCGGCCTACCTCGCAAAGGCTGTCGAGGCCAGCCTGGCGAGCCTGGGCACCGACTATATCGATCTCTACCAGCATCATTTTCCCGACGCCGGCACACCGGTGGAAGAGACGCTGCGGGCGCTGGACGACCTGGTCCGTCAGGGCAAGGTCCGGCACATCGGCTGCTCGAACTACTCGGGCCCGATGCTGAGCGCGGCCTTCGACGTCTCCCGGACGCTCAATCTCACGCCCTTCGTGGCCGCCCAGAACCGCTACAGCCTGCTCACGCGGGACATCGAAGACGACCTCGTGCCGGTCTGCCTGACTGAGGGTGTCGGCGTGCTGCCCTACTTCCCGCTGGAGAGCGGCCTGCTGTCCGGGAAGTACCGCAAGGGCCAGCCGCTGCCGGAGGGGTCGCGGTTTGCCAAGTGGCGGGGTGGCGGCAGTTTCGCGTCGGATGCCCGCTACGCTCTCGTTGATCAACTGGACGACTACGGCCGCCCGCGGGGCCGCAGCGTGCTCGATCTGGCCATTGGCTGGCTGGTGGCGCAACCCGCCGTCGCGAGTGTGATCGCCGGCGTCACGCGGCCCGGGCAACTGGTGCAGAACGTGGCCGCGGGCAGCTGGGAGCCGGGCGCGGAAGAACTGGCCGCGATCCGGAGCATAGCCACTGGCGAGGGGCGCCAGAGCACACCTGTCGATATCGACAGCTGAGAAAAAACTGTCGGCAAATCCCGGGGATTCCCTTCCCTTTCGGACTGGACTTCCTGCACCGCGGACCCGCCCCGGCGCGACAGGATACTCCTGGCCCGTGTCAGCGGGGCGAGCCGGCTCTGCTGACCGCCGTCAGCCCGGCCTGCCCTGTAACAGAACACCCAGGCGAAATCTGGGCCTGCGTTCCTGGTCACGTCCAGCTCAACCCGAAGAACCAGCGTGAAGAACTACTTTCACGACATCGACGCCCTGGCGACGCTGACACCCGTGATCGCCCGTTTCGACGGGTTTCGGCAAGTCATCCGGGAAGCGATTGAGGCGTCAACCAGGAGCTCGCGTCGATGGCTAGCGCGCGAGTCGTTCGCGTTCGGGTCGATACCCGATCCGGAATGGGTTTCTTTCCGGCTGAATCCCACATCCCGACAAAATCCCGGCAACGCCACGGGATCACGGGCCAGTGTCCAGAGACGGCCTGCGAAGAAAGTTGGAGTGAGAGCACGATTAAAGGGCCATGGCTCTCGCCGGGCCAACCAGCAAGGTCTGCACGTCGGGGCTCTGTCGAAACCCTGCTGCTGACCCGGGACTGAGCGGCGCTGCCCGGGCTCAGGCGATCCGGGCGGCCATCCGGAAAATGAGTGGATTCAGGGTGATGGAGAGCAACGCGCCCGCCACGATCAAACTCAGCCCCGCCTCGGGCAGCAGCGCGAGACTCACCCCCATGCCAGCCAGGATGAAGGAGAACTCGCCGATCTGCGCCAGTGCCGCCGACACCTTGAGCGCGGTGCCGAGCGTGCGCCCTAGCACCAGCACGATGCAGATCGCAGCGGCGGTCTTGCCAACCAGGATTATCGCCAGCACCGCCAGCACCCGGAGCGGCGCGTCGAAAAGGATCGCGGGATCAAACAACATGCCCACCGCGACGAAGAACAGCACGGAAAAGGCGTCCTGAAATGGACGCAACCGCTTCTCCACCCGGTGCCTCACATCGGACTCATTGATCACGACGCCGGCAAAGAAGGCGCCCAGCGCCAGCGACACGCCGAACAGCTTTGATGACCCAAAGGCCACGCCGATGGCGATGGCGACGACCCCCAGAGTGAACAGCTCGCGAGACCGCGTCTTCTCCACCTGCTGCAGCACCCACGGGAGGATTCGGGGACCCGCGACGAGCATCACGAGCACGAACGCGGCGACCTTCAGCAGCGTCAGGCCGAGAGCGGGCCAGAGCGTGGCCGCTTCGGCGCCGCCAGCCACGACGTCGCCCCGCAGACTGCCGGCGAGCACCGGCAGCAGCACCAGGGCCAGCACCATCACCAGGTCCTCGACCACCAGCCAGCCAATAGCGATACGGCCGTCGTCGGTTGTCAGCTCACCCTGGTCCTCGAGGGCCCGGAGCAGGACGACCGTGCTGGCAACGGACAGGGCAAGGCCGAACACCAGCCCCGCGCCCAGTGACCAGCCCCACAGGGACGCCACCGCGGCGCCCAGCGCCGTCGCTACAATGATCTGCGCCACCGCGCCGGGCAGCGCAATCTTGCGGACCGCGAGCAGGTCGCGCACAGAAAAATGCATGCCCACGCCGAACATCAGGAGGATCACGCCGATCTCGGCGAGCTGGGCGGTGAGTTCCCCGTCAGCCACGAACCCCGGTGTGAACGGGCCCGCCGCCACCCCGGCGAGCAGGTAACCCACCAAGGGCGGCAGCCGGTGGCGGAAGGCGATGATGCCGCCGACGAAGGCGTAAGCGAGGCTGATCGCGATGGTTGTGATCAGGGTGGCTTCATGGGGCATCCCCGCAGTCTACCCGCTTGCCCCACTCCAGCCGGGGTAGAGGGGCGTGTTGCGTCGAAGTAGGAACGACCCATTGCAGTTCATCCGCCCCAGGAGAAGTCCTATGGCCAAGTACGTTGACGGATTCACGGTCCCTGTTCTGAAATCCAAAGCTGCTGCCTATCAGTTCCTGGCTCGCCCGGCGCGCGAGGTCTGCCGGGAACACGGCGCCCTGGACTACGTCGAACCCGGCAAGCTCACGTCCTTCCCGCAGGGTGTCAAGCTGAAGAGTAACGAGGTGGTCTGATTCTCGTGGATTGCCGACAAGTCTCGGAAGCCTCGCGGCCAGGTCCATGCCCGGGTCGTGAAGGACCGGCCGGCGGGGTCGAGGCCGCCGTCGCGGGGCCCATCCCGGGGCGAGTTGCGGTTTCCGTGACGGGGTCGGACGCCGCGGCCCGGGTCGGGTTCACGACGCCGGGCGTGCTCTCGCGGATCGGCTATGACACGGACTGACGCCGATGTTCACGCGGTACGAGGCAGCCTGCCGGTCACGGCACTCTTCGTTCTGGTCGCCCAACCGTCGCGACTGCAGCCGCTGAGAGGTATCGAGCATGAGCATGAAATCAGGGCGACGGGCCGCGCTGCTGGTGGCGCTGTTCCTTGTGCTCGCCGCGACCACCGCGCGAGCGACCGGCGACAACGCGATCGTGCTGCGCAACGTCACCATTGTGGACGTCGAGCGCAACCGTCTGGTGCCGCGGCGAGACGTGGTCATCGTCGGTGACCGCATCGTCGGCATTCAAGCCGGCGGTACCGCTCGCGTCCCCAGGCCAGGTCACGTGCTCGACGGCACTGGCCGGTATCTGATGCCCGGGCTTTGGGACTTCCATGTGAATGTCTTCAGCGCGCCCGGCGAAGAGGACTTCGCGTTGCCGCTGTACATCCTCAACGGCGTCACCGGTGTCCGTGACGCCGGCGCATTGCGCACGCTGCCTGAGCAGCAGCGCGTGGCCGCAGCCGTCGCGCGTGGCGAGCGCGTCGGCCCGCGCCTTGTGCTCGCCGGGGCGTTGATCGACGGCCCGCCCGGTTCCTGGCCCGGCCAGATGGTGGCGGCCACACCTGACGGAGGGCGACAGCGTGTGCGCGAGGCCAAGGCCGCCGGCTGGCAGTTCATCAAGTCGTACTCGCTGCTCAGCGAGCCCACGTATCTCGCGCTGGCCGAGACCTATGCGAACCCGTTCCTTTTCCATGGCTACACCCTGTACGACGAATTGGCGCGCTATGTCGACGCGGGCTTGACGCCGCAGCAGGCGCTGCTGACGGCCACGGTGAACCCGGGCCGGTTCCTTGCGCGCCGCGATCTGGCCGGGCGGGTCGGCATCCGACAACGGGCAGACCTCGTCCTGTTGGATGCCAATCCGCTCGAAGAC
>JBBQJK010000244.1:0-4519 GCA_038325835.1 Gammaproteobacteria bacterium | reverse complement strand
ACGCTGACGACCTCGCTGCCGACCCGGACCGGGAGCAGCGGCTCCGGCTACCACCCGGAGTCGAGGCGTTTCAGATCAGTGGCCCGTTGTTCTTCGGTGTCGCGAGCCGGCTCGACGATGTGCTGGATCAGTTCGCGAAGGCACCGCAGGTTTTCATTCTGCGCACACGGCTGGTGCCGATGATGGACGCCAGCGGGGTCCACGCCTTGCAGGGGCTGGCGGACCGTTGTGCGCGGCGGGGGATTCACCTCATCCTGTCTGGCCTGCAGGCCCAGCCCCGCAAGGTTCTAGACGGTATGAAGTTTCGGCCGGTGCCAGGCCGGCTTTCGTTTGCCGACGACTTCAGCGGCGCGCTGGCCCTCGCCAGGGCGCTGAAACCGGAGCCGTAGGAGCGCCTTCAGGCGAGACCCACTCCTGCGGTACGAGGGCCTGCGGTACGAGGGCCTGCGGTACGAAGGCCAGTCGCGGCGGTCGCCGCGTTTTTCCCCGGCAGTAACGGCACCGCATCCAGCACCCAGTTGCCGGACGTCCGCCGGTCGGGGCAGGGGATCGCGTACGCCACGTCGCCCGCGTCTGCCCGCAGCTTCTTCACGTCAACGCGCCAGCCCCGCTCTTCCCACTGGCCCAGATATTCCCGGTACTTGACCACTGCCTGATCGGTCGGCAACAGGATCTCCTTGATGTTGCTCTCGGGCGTGCGGATGGGATTCAGGTGCATCAGCACCGCAATATCCTCGTTGGCCACCTTCATGTTGGCGTCGTAGGCCCGGGAATCCATCTTCGGATCCATCATGCAGTTGCGGGTGTTGATGAAGTAGACCCGCGTGTGAGCCTCGTCCACGGGTGCCTCGAAGAAGTATTGGTGAAACGAGTTGGTGGCGCTGAAGTTGATCCAGGTTTGCAGGTGATTGGGGCCGTGATTCCCTGAGCCCGCCCGTACGCCACTTTTGGAGGCGCGGAGGCCCGTGAAGTCCGATTTCTGGTGGGTCTTCTCGTCGAAGGCCACGAAGAACTTGGTGCCCCACTCGGAGTTCTCCAGGTTGAGGCCGTGCTTCAGGTAGTCCGGCTCCAGGCCTGGCGAACCCTGCGAAGGGTGGACGAACTCGTTGTGGGCGGGATCCAGACCATTCTCCATGGAGCGTTCGAAGTACAGCCCCAGTTCGATGATCGTGACCGGGGTCGCCCGCCAGCCCTCCTGGTCCCACTCGGGGATCGTGTAGATCGGTGGCCGCTCGGCCGCGGGCAGATCGCCGAGGAAGGCGAATACCAGGCCATACTTTTCCTCAACGGGATAGCTGTCAATCTTGGCCCGGGACGGCACCTTGGCATCCGCACCCAGTGACGGAATGGTCTTGCACTTGCCTCCGGCCTCGTAGCGCCAGCCGTGGTAAGGGCACACGATGCAGTCGTCCTTGACCGTGCCTTTGCTGAGTGAGGCCCCCCGGTGGACACAAGTGTCGCTCATGACATGCGCCGTGCCCCTGGAGTCCCGCCAGGCGACCAAGGGCAGGCCCAGCAGCCTGACGCTTGCCGGCTTGTCCGTCACGTCCTCGGTCCGGCCGACGGGATACCAGAAATTGATGTACATACAGACGCTCTCGCAACTACGGGACAGTCATATTTCGCCGGGACTTGGCCAAAGGATTCGGCAATAATTCAGCGCACTGAACCCACGGAGTCCCGTCGATGCAAAAGACCTCTACCCTGAAGCCCTTTGAAAAGGGTGACATTTTTTTGGGCTGCACCTACCTCAACAACCCGGATGACGATCACATGGGGGAGGGGCGGATCCTGCAATTCGACAAAAACTGGATCGCGAAGGGCACTTGGTACACCAGCGGCACCCGCTACTTCATCGTCGGCTGCACGGTGGCGCCGGACGGCACCCTGTGGGGCTTCGACTGCCATGATCACATCGCGGTGCGGGCCACGCCGGATGCGAAAGAGCTGCCTCCCTGGGATTCCGGCCGCTCCTTCGGCAGCGTCAGCTGGGACAAGGACGGCAATCACTATTTTGGCGAGTACTTCATCGGCAAGGAGATCTGGAAGGGCACCAGCGCCAAGTTTCTTGCGGATGGCACGCTGGGTGTCGGGCATATGTACAAGTACAGCCCCGACCTGAAGCTGCTGGACGATTACCCGACTGAGTATTCGCCGGAGCCGACCCGCTTCAAGGGCGTCACCCACTCCACGATGCACCCGTCCGGCGATTTCATCACCTATACGACGGAGACCGCCCGCCGGCTGATGCGTTACGACCTGGGCAATCGCCGCCAGCTGCCGGACCTCGCCGGCTACCCCGATGCAGATCCCTACGATCGCACCGACAAGCGCTGGTTCATCGCCGTTGCCTATCTCCCGGACGGGCGACTGTTGTGCACCGTTGCCGACGGCCTGGCGGTCTATGACGAGGCGGGCAGGGTCCTGCAGCACATCCCGCTCCCCGGTTACGGCTGGGCGCAGGTGACGCCCGACGTAGACCCGCGCTACGCCTTGGCCGCCAACGTCTGGACCGGTGTTGCCGCGCGTATCGATCTCAAGGAGGAGAAGATCGTGCAGCAGATGGACACCGGCTTCACGGCGCCCTTCCGTTCCCTGGCCGGCATCGCCGTGTTCCGGGGATGAACCGCAGGCTCCTGACTGGCCTTGCCCTTCCCCTGGCCCTCATTCTCGCCCTGCCGGGCTGCGCCACTGCACCGTCGCGGGACGGCGAGCGGGTCCTGGTGGCAGGGGCTTCCGGTCGGGCCGGGCGCTATCTCGTCCGGCGCCTCAAGGAGGAGGGCATCCCGTTTCGGGCCATGACCCGCAGCCGAGCCGATGCTGCGCAGCGCCTCGGCCCGGATTTTGCCGGGGTGGATTGGGTTGAGTGCGACGTGCGGGATCCCGCGCAGGTCGCCGTTGCCATGGCGGGCGTCGGGCGCGTCATCAGTGTTATCGGCGCCAACACGGTGGGCGACGACAACAGCGCGGAGTTCGTCGACTTCGGCGGGGTCCGTAATCTGGTGGACGCTGCCCGCCGGGAGAAGGTGCAGCACTTCGTGCTGCTCACGGCGATCGGCGTGACCGATCCCGCCCATCCCTTCAACAAGGCCACGAAGGGCGCTCTCGGCTGGCGCCTGAAGGGGGAGGACTACCTGCGGGCCAGCGGCCTCACCTACACCATCGTCCGACCGGGTGGCCTGGTGAATGAGCCCGCCGGCCAGAAGGGCCTGCGTCTGGAGCAGGGGGACCACTGGCGGCCCTTGCTGCGCAGCACCTTGTCCCGGGACGATCTGGCGCTGGTGCTGATTGAGAGCCTGCGCCAGCCCGGGGCCCGCAATGTCACTTTTGAGCTCGTCACTGACGGCAGTCTCGCCCCCGGTGCCTGGCGCGAGCGTTTCGCCGCCCTCAGTCCCGACCCCAATTAAGAAATCTTAAGTTCCCCGCAACGCTCCCGCGATGGGGCAGGGCCCACTATTGCCCCGTGCTCCGGTGAGTCACCCCCTCCCCAGGCACAGCAGGGATAGAGAACCTGGACTTTCTACGACGTGACTTAGTGGCACCGGCGGGCGGGCAAGCGGGCACGGCACAGCCTGAACTCTGTCCCCCCTCTGTCTCAGGCGATGACGGCTCCGCCGCTCGCCGGTGTCACGAACCGGGCCGATAACCGGGTTGTCTCTGGTGGTCTTCGGCTACTCTTCACCCCTCTGGAACATTCAGGATCTCTTCCATGCGCTACCAAGTCCCTCTGGTGCTCGTCGCCGTCACCGCAGCGGTGATGCTCGGCTCGGCCCTGTCCGGTCCAGCCCAATCCGGTCCGGTCCAGTCAAGTCCGGTCCAGTCCGGTCCGGCGCCAGACGCACGCGTCCCGGTTCCCGTCGCCGCGCCAGTGACAGCCACTACGCAGGCACCGGAGGCGCAGCCAGGACTCCCGAACTTCAAGGCCATCATCAAGCGCAACCAGGCGAGCGTCGTCAACATCAGCACCACCCAGAAGGCGGAGGAGGGTGCGGGCATGCATGGCTTGCCACCGGGGATGACACCGGGCATACCACCGGGCATGGAAGAACTCTTCCGCCAGTTTCGCGGGATGCCGGGTCCCCGCTCCATGCCAGCACCCCGTGAAGGCAATTCCCTCGGGTCAGGCTTCATCATTTCTGCCGATGGCGAGATTTTGACCAACGCTCATGTGGTCGATGGCGCCGAAGAGATCATCGTGAAGCTCGCCGACAATTCCGAGAAGACGGCGAAGGTCATCGGTCTCGACAAGGCTTCGGATGTTGCTCTGCTCAAGATCGATGCCAAGGGGCTTCCGGTCGTGCAGGTCGGCGATTCCTCCCAGCTCGAAGTGGGCGACTGGGTGCTGGCCATCGGTTCGCCCTTCGGTCTGGAGCACACCGCCACCCAAGGCATCGTCAGCGCCCTGGGCCGCAGCCTGCCAGATGGCAACTACGTGCCATTCATACAGACCGACGTGGCCGTCAATCCGGGTAATTCCGGCGGCCCGCTGTTTAACACGCGTGGCGAAGTCGTGGGGATC
>JBBQJK010000243.1:0-4542 GCA_038325835.1 Gammaproteobacteria bacterium | reverse complement strand
GTGCCAGTTGAGCCTCCAGCCGGATCCGCGCGGTAACGTCGTGCAGGACGACGACATAGCTGGTGGTCAGTCCTGTAGCGCCCGCCACCGGTGAAACGGCGGCATCCTCGGTGATCAGGCTACCGTCCTTGAGTTCCGTCGTGAGTCGTCCCCTCCAGGTCCGACCGGCGGACACCGTGCGCCACATCTCGTGGTAGTAGTCCTGGCCATCCCGGCCCTTGATGGCTTCGCCAGGCGCCTTGCCCACCACCTCTGCACTACGGACACTGCGGTTGCGCTCATAGGCCGGGTTGACGTACTGGATACGTCCCGCGAGATCCAGCAGGACGATGGACTGGGCCGTGTATTCCACCACTGCCGACAGGTTGCGCAGCTTTGCTTCGGTCTCCCGCCGGGCCGTGATGTCCCGCATCACGGCGATAGAGCCGGTGGCGTGCCCGGCAGCGTCGCGGATCGGCGCCACCGTGACCTCCTCGTGGCGGGTCGAGCCGTTCCGGGTTGCAGACTCCAGCAGACCGGACCAGCTACGGCCCGTCCCGACGGTCGCCCAGAGTTCCGTGTAGGTCGCACCGGCGCTCTTGCCGCCGCCCGGCGCCTTGCCCCGAACCTCCTCGAAGCTGAAACCGGTCTGGCGCTCGTACTGGGGATTGACGTAGTTGATCCGCCCGTCCGCATCCAGGATGGCAATGGCGTCTCCGGCGTACTCCACCGCCGCGGCCAGTTGCTCCAGCCGGGCCTGGTCCGCGTGACGGGCCGACTCCAGCTCCTGAAACCGTCGGGCCAGCGCCCCGATCTCGTCCCGCCGCTCCCGGCCGGGGGTCGGCAGGCGCTCCCCGCTCTCCCGCAGGTCAAGCAGGTGGCGGGTCAGCCGGCGTAGTGGGGCCGACACGATGGCCTGGATGAGGGTGGACAGGATCAACAGCGTGACAGTGACCGCCACCAGCAGGCCAAGCAGCAGGGCTTGCACCGTGTCGCGACCGGTCGCCAGGATCGTGCGGGGCATGCGCGTCTCGAGAATGAAGGCCGGGTTGCCGGCCAGGTCACGAAAGAGCCGGAAGTCGGACATATCGTCCTGGCGGGTGACCAGGCTGGAGCCGCCCGGAATTCGCCCGAGGGCGGCAGACAGAACGTGCATCTCCGTGGAGAGCGCGTGGCGGCGGCTACCGTGCACGATGACCTGGGCGGGCAGGACGCTGAGTGCGGAGAAGAGCTGCTCGGCCTGGAGGTAACGCCCCATCAGGAGGGTGCCGGCAGGCTCGCCAGAACCGTCCGTCCGGGAAATGGGGCGCAGCGCCAGGAGCAGCGGTCCATGCCGCGTACTGATCACGCCGGCGATCGTCTCGCGGGAACCCGCGACCGGGAGCACCGAGGGGCCCCGGGCATGGTGCCCGGCGTCATAGGGTGCGGCACCGCGCAGCAGGGCTGCGATATCGGTCCCGGCATTGGGGTCCGGGCTCCGGACCTCGCCGGCCTCCAGTCGGCCCCTGGCATCGATGACCAGCAGCATGTCCAGCTTGAGCCGGTCGAGGATCGCGGGGCCCAGGTGTCTGGCGGGGAACTCGGGATAGCGACCCCGGGCAAAATTGTAGAAGTCATCCCACGCCGCCCAGTCGGTTGTACTGGCCTGCAGAAACTCGAGCTTTGCCGTGACGGCCTGCTCCAGAATCGTCCGGTTCTGGAGAACGAGATCGACCTCCTTGGCGGCGAAGGTGTCCAGCACCGTCTGCCGGCCAAACCAGGCCAGTCCGGCGGAAGTGACGGCCACCACGGTGAGCAGCAGCAAGGTAATGCGCGCCGCCAGCGACAGGCCCCGGGGACGAACACCGCCGGAGCCAGACGGAGGGGACAAAAGGTCGGATAAGGTCTCCATCCGGGCTTGATACCGCAATCGGGCCCGGCTGGAGGGTGCCCCTGTCACAAAGGGCGAGCCGGTCCGAAAGCGGTGAGACCTGGCGCACACCAGGCCACAGTCCCCCTTAGAATGGGGGCATGACCGAGCCCCTGGATATTGGTTCCCTGCGCCGCGACTACGCGACCCGGCCCCTCAGCCGGGACGACCTGGCGGCGGAGCCGGTCGGGCAGTTTCAGCAGTGGTTTACCGCGGCACTGGACGCCAGCGTGCTGGACCCCAATGCCATGAGCATCGCGACCGTCGGCGACGACGGGCAGCCGTCATTGCGCACGGTCCTCCTCAAGTACTTCGACACCCAGGGTTTCGTCTTCTACACCAACCTGGAGAGCCGGAAAGCGCGGGAGATGGCCAACAATTCCCGCGTGGCGTTACTCTTTTACTGGGCCGAGATCAGCCGGCAGGTGCGCATCACGGGGACGGCAACCCGGATCTCCGCTGCCGAGAGCCTGCGCTATTTCCTGAGCCGTCCCCGGGACAGCCAGATTGGCGCCTGGGTGTCCGAGCAGAGTCGCGTCATCGAAGGCCGCCAGTTCCTGGAAGCGAAGTTTGCCGAACTCAAGGCCCGCTTCGCTGCCGGCGATGTGCCCCTGCCCGCCTTCTGGGGCGGGTACCGGGTGCAGGCGCACACGGTGGAGTTCTGGCAGGCCCGGGACAACCGGCTCCATGACCGGTTCGTTTACAGTCAGTCCGGCACCGGCTGGACCATCAACCGGCTCGCACCCTGAGGACCTCGCCCATGCCCGCGTTGCCGCTCATCGCCGCCATCGCCACCTTGTCGGTCCTCGCGGGGGCCGCCGGGTGCACGACGCAGACTGCCGCAAGGCTCACCCCTGCCCCGCCGCTGGCGGATTTCTGCCTGGAAGCCCAGCGTCTTGTGGTGCGCACCGCCGTGACTCCGGCGCTCATCCTGCACACGGACTTCGATGGCTTCGTGAAATCCAAGGCTGCCATCGAGCCGCTCACCATCCAGCAGTACATCTGGTACGAGGCTGACGACCAGGCCCGCCCGGTCATGGTGTCCTGCAAGCTGAAGAGCGCCGACCACCTCAACGACGCCTTCGGCAAGGGCACCGCCGCGGGGAACGGCCGGTGTCAGGATATGAACCGGCTGACTTATGCGCGGCTGCAGAGCGCCCGGGCTCCCGCGGTGGTCGAGCGCGTGATCTTCGACCCGGCTGAGGTGGTCGAGAACCCGGCGAATCCGGGCATGACGGGCCCGGACTGGCTGAAGCCCTACCCCATGACCTGGCGGGACGACGACGGGGTGCTGCACGTCCGGAGCAAGGGCTTCCGGGTGGACTGGACAGATCCCCAGTTCGCGGCCATGCCGGGCCGCTTTCGCGGCGTGCAGTACTGTCACCTGATCGCCCCGGAGTACCTGGCGCGCCTCGTCAGCGGGCAGGCCACGGCCGGCCTTCTGGTGGGGCGCGAGGTGACCCCGCTCGCCCAGGCGCCGACCCGGTAGCCCCGCCGGCCTCCAGCGCAGAACCCGGCACATAAAACCTTGGAGCGGCTTCACGTCCTCATCATCGGCGCCGGGATCGGTGGCCTGACGACGGCCCTCGCCCTGCAGCTTCGCGGCGCCAGAGTGTCGATCTACGAACAGGTCACTGCGCTCTCTGAAGTGGGTGCCGGCCTGACGCTGGCCTCCAACGGGACACTGATCCTTCAGCACCTGGGGCTGGGCGCTGTCCTGGACGACCTGGGTGTAGTGCCCGGGCGCGGCGCGGTGAAGGACTACCGCAACGGCCGGATCCTGGTCGACATCCCCCGGGGCAGCACGCAGGTGGAGCGCTTTGGCGCGCCCTACTGCCAGATCCACCGCAATGACCTGCACCAGGCGCTGGTCGCGGCCGTGCAGAGCGCGGACCGGAATTGCCTGCATCTGGGCTGCTCCCTGGAGGATTTCGGCCAGGACGAGCAGGGAGTGACGGCGGTCTTCGCCAATGGCCAGACCGCCCGGGGGGACGTGCTGATTGGCTGCGACGGCATCCGTTCAACGGTGCGGGCCCGCCTGTTTGGCAGCGAGGATCCGCGCTTCACCGGCTACGTCGCCTGGCGCGGCCTGGTCCCGATCGAGCGTCTCGCGGCGTCCGCGCTGGTGCCGGACTCGGCGGTCTGGATCGGGCCCGGACACTTCCTGACCCGCTACAAGATCCGTCGCGGCCAGTTGCTGAACTACGTGGCCATGGCCCGGACGAGCACCTGGGTGGAGGAAGGCTGGGCGGTGCGCTCCACGGTGGAGTCCCTCCTGTCCGAGTTCCGGGACTTCGAACCCGGCGCCCGGTCGATCCTCATGGCCACGCCGCCGGAGCATTGCTTCAAGTGGGGAATATTCGACCGGGATCCCCTGCCCTCCTGGACGACTGGCCGCGTGACCCTGTTGGGTGACGCGGCCCACCCCACCACGCCATTCCTCGGGCAGGGTGCAGCGCTGGCGCTGGAAGACGGGCTGGTGCTCGCGCGTGCCCTCCTCGCCGCCGGGTCTGTAACCGAGGCCTTGGCCCGTTACGAGCGGGCGCGAGTGGCCCGGGCCAACTTCGTGCTGCTCGCCTCCCGGGAGAACGGCATCAATCTGACCACCACCGACCCGGACCGGTACGACGAAGCCACGCACCGGAACGAGGAGT
>JBBQJK010000242.1:0-4561 GCA_038325835.1 Gammaproteobacteria bacterium | reverse complement strand
CCTGCCCGCCCGCCGCCCGACCGTGTACCGGCCGATGCCTTAACTAAGTAACGTAAATTATTGATCATGCTTGAACTTCTGACTCAACCCGAAGCCTGGATAGCCTTCCTCACGCTAACGGCCCTGGAACTGGTGCTGGGGATCGACAACATCATCTTCATCTCTATCCTCGTGGACAGACTGCCGCCGGAGAGTCGGGAGGTGGCGCGGCGCCTCGGCTTGTTCCTCGCCATGTTCATGCGCATTGCGCTCCTGCTGGTCCTGTCCTGGATCGTCGGCGCCACCGCGTCCTTGTTCTCCGTCTTTTCAATGGCCATTTCCTGGCGTGACATCATCCTGATCCTGGGTGGCCTGTTCCTGATCTGGAAAAGCACCAAGGAGATTCACCACCTGGTCGAGGGCGTGGAAGAAGTCGGCACCACCAGGGTCGCCTCCACTTTTGGGTCCATCATTTTCCAGATCATCCTTATCGATATCGTGTTCTCCTTCGACTCCATCATCACGGCGGTCGGCATGGTGAGCGAGGTTGAAATCATGATTGCTGCGGTCGTCGTCTCCGTGGGCCTCATGATGCTCTTTGCCGCGCCTATCGGGCATTTCGTGTCCGACCATCCCACCATCAAGATGCTGGCCCTCTCCTTCCTGCTGGTCGTCGGCGTGGCGCTGATCGCGGATGGCCTGGACACCCACGTGCCCAAGGGCTACATCTACTTCGCGATGGCATTTTCAGTGGTGGTCGAAATGCTGAACATCCGTCTGCGCAAGAAGACGGTGGGCTGAACCCATGGACGTGGCGCGGGAACTCTTCTCCTACCGTAAGTACTGGGCCAGCCGACTGACGCCGGCGCCGGTCCTGCCCATGTGCCGCGCCGAGATGGATGCGCTGGGCTGGGACGCCTGCGACGTCATCATCGTCACTGGCGATGCCTACGTGGATCACGCGAGCTTCGGCATGGCTGTGGTTGGGCGGCTGCTGGAAGCCCAGGGCTTCCGCGTCGGGATCATCGCGCAGCCGGACTGGGGTTCCACCGCGGCGTTCAAGGCGCTGGGTGCGCCCACGCTCTTTTTCGGCATAACCGCGGGCAACATGGACTCCATGGTGAACCGCTACACGGCGGACCGCCGCATCCGTTCCAATGATGCCTACACGCCGGACGGTCAGGCGGGTCGGCGGCCGGATCACTCCGTAGTGGTCTACGCGCAGCGGTTGAGGGAGGCCTTCAAGGGTGTTCCCCTGGTCATCGGCGGCATTGAAGCCAGTCTCCGCCGGGTCGCGCACTTCGACTACTGGTCAGACACCGTGAAGCGCTCCGTGCTCTTCGACAGCAAGGCCGATCTCCTGGTGTACGGCAACGGTGAGCGCCAGATTGTCGAAATCGCGCACCGCCTGGCGAAGGGCGAGGCCATCACCGATTTGACGGATATTCGCGGCACCGGCTTTCCCCGGCAGGGACTGCCCGAGGGCTGGGCTGAAGTGGACTCCACGAGCGTGGATGAGCCGGGCCGTATCGACCCCCCGAAGGATCCTTACGCCGACCAGACTGTGCCGGCAGCCCCCGGTGCCGCGTGCGCCACCGGGGGAACTCCGCCGACTCCCGCCGGCGACGTGGGCGAAAAAGTCATCCAGTTCCTGCACCGGTCGCCAAAACTCGACCGGTCCCGCACCGTGGTCCGCCTCCCCTCCTTCGAGGCCGTGAAGACCGACCCCGTGCTCTATGCCCATGCCTCCCGCGTGCTCCATCTGGAGACCAATCCCGGGAATGCCCGGGCACTGGTTCAGCGCCACGGCGACCGGGACCTGTGGCTGAACCCGCCGCCGATCCCGCTCCGCACGAAGGAGTTCGATACGGTCTACGAACTGCCCTACACGCGCCAGCCGCATCCCGCCTACGGCGAGGCCAAGATTCCTGCCTGGGAGATGATTCGCTTCTCCGTCATCATCCAGCGCGGCTGCTTCGGCGGCTGCACCTTCTGCTCCATCACCGAGCACGAGGGGCGGATCATCCAGAACCGTTCGGAAGACTCGATCATCCGGGAGATCGAGAATATTCGCGATCGCACCCCCGGCTTCACCGGCGTGATCTCCGACCTGGGCGGACCCACGGCCAACATGTACCGCCTGGCCTGCAAGAGTCCGGAGATCGAGTCTGCCTGCCGGCGCCCGTCCTGCGTGTTCCCGGGCGTGTGCCCAAATCTCAACACGGATCACTCGGCGCTGATCGCCCTGTACCGACGGGCGCGAACGCTGCCGGGTGTAAAAAAGGTACTGGTGGCGTCCGGCGTGCGCTACGACCTGGCCGTGGAGTCGCCGGAGTACATCAAGGAGCTCGTCACTCATCACGTTGGCGGCTATCTGAAGATCGCCCCGGAGCACACTGAGGACGGGCCCCTCAACAAGATGATGAAGCCGGGCATCGGCACCTATCACCGGTTCAAGGAGCTGTTCGAGAAGTACTCCAGGGAAGCCGGCAAGCAGCAATACCTGATCCCCTACTTCATCGCCGCCCACCCGGGCACGACGGACCGGGACATGCTGAATCTCGCCCTCTGGCTGAAGAGTAACGAACTGCGGGTGGACCAGGTTCAGAACTTCCTCCCGTCACCGATGGCCTCTGCCACCGCGATGTACCACACCGGCAAGAACCCGCTGCGCCGGGTCACCCGGACCAGCGAAACCGTCGAAGTCCCCAAAGGCATCAAGGTTCGCCGCCTGCACAAGGCCTTTCTGCGCTATCACGACGCGGCGAACTGGCCCGTTCTGCGGGAGGCGCTGAAGCGCATGGGTCGTGCCGACCTGATCGGCAATGGCAAGCACCACCTGGTGCCCGCCTGGCAGCCCCAAGGCACCGGCCAAGGCACCGGAAAACCGGGGCCGGCCAAGCCCCGGGTCGGAGGCAAGACCCCGCGCCGGGCGGCGCAGCGGCCCGGGTGAATCCGATCATTGCAGCGCCGCGAAACCAGCCGTAACTCCAGTTCAAGGGGGCTAAAAAATGCACCAGCAAACCGAAGCAGGCGTCGCCATTGGTGGCGCACGCACCACTCCTTCTCCCGCCGTGGGCACCAGCGTCGCCCCGGACCCCATGAAGCTCTACAAATCCGTCGATGGCTACAAGGCCATCATGGAGTGGTACGAGTCCCTGGAAGAAAAGATCACGGTGCCCTTCGAATCCCTCTATGTAAACACCCGCTTCGGCCGGACGCACCTGCTGGCCACGGGTCCCAAGGACGCGCCCCCTTTGTTCCTCATTTCCGGCGTTGCCGGTTGCGCGCCGCTCTGGCGCCGGCAACTGGAATCCCTGAGCGCGGACTTTCGCGTCTATGCCATGGACATTCCGGGCCAGCCTGGCCGGAGCGATCCGAACCCGCCATCATTTCTAAACGAGGACTACTCCAACTGGTTGCTGGACGTACTTGATGACCTTGGCATCGAGCGCGCGCATTTTGCCGGCATCAGCGCGGGCGCCTGGATTGCGATGCGCTTCGCCAGTCTGCACCCCCAGCGCACCCGCAAGGTCGTCATGCTCGGACCGACCGGAATATCAGGAGCCCGGCTGCCCGTGAAGATCTGGCTGGGCCGCATCGCCCAGAAGTGGAAGAACGCGGATGTGCTGCAGGATGACCTGACGGCCCGTTCCGTCTCGTCGAAGAGCCCGGGTGGCACCTTCGGCACGTTCGACCGGCAGCTGGCGCGAGCCATGGCCCTGTGCACCCGCCACTACCGGGTCGACCGGTCGCTTGGAATTTACAATGAGGCCACGGGCAAGTTGAACCTCTGGGAAGGACTGCGCGTGCTCCGGAAATTCTTTCTTCCCGAGAAGGATGCGGTGCTCCGCCAGTTTGCGGTGCCAGGCCTGCTGGTATTCGGCGAGCACGAGGTGCTCTACGACCCCCATGCGGTCGGCCGGAAAGCGCAAAAGCTGATGGGCAGTATTCGCGTCGAGGTGATTGCCGGTGCTGGTCACGCCGCCATTTACGACCGACCCGAAGTCGTGGACCCACTGGTGATTGAGTTTCTGCGCGCGTGATCCGCCTGCTGATCCTCCTGCTGGCACCCGTCAGCGCGTTCGCTCATGAGGGGTCCAGCCTGCCCTACGGCTCCTTCATTGCCGGCCTTTCCCACCCGGTACTGGGGGTCGATCACTTCCTGGCCATGGTGAGCGTCGGCATCCTGAGCGCGCAGATCGGCGGACGGGCCATCTGGACCGTACCGACCACTTTCGTGTCGGTCATGGCGCTTGGCGGCCTGCTGGGCTGGCTGAATGTGGGACTGACGTCGACCGAGCTCGGAATTTCCTTCTCCGTGCTGATTCTCGGTATTGCGATTGCCGCCGACCGGAAGCTGCCGGTCCTCGTCGCCATGGTGGCGGTCGGCATATTCGCCGTCTTCCATGGCTATGCCCATGGCGCCGAAATGCCCGCTGTGGCCAACGCGCTGCGCTACGCTTTGGGCTTCCTGACCGGGACCGCCCTGCTGCACATCGCGGGCCTGGTCGTCGGAGATATCTCCCAGCACTATGCCCGGGGAAAGATCCTCCTGCGCGTGGCCGGCGCGGGTATTGCC
>JBBQJK010000241.1:0-4562 GCA_038325835.1 Gammaproteobacteria bacterium | reverse complement strand
AGCCAGGCGGGTAGCGGCTTTGTCAGCCCCCGGGTGATACTCGCTGGTGCCGACCCGCTGCTGCTGAATCCGGCCAGGCCGGCGGCGCTGAACAGTCTCAACACGCCCGCCGATCTGCACCGTTATCTGGAACTCAGCAATGGCAACAAGCCGTAAGAAAACCGCGCGCAGGCCCTCGAAGCAGGAGGCCGAGTCTGCCGTCCGTACGCTGCTCGCTTTCATGGGAGAGGACCCGGAACGTCAGGGCCTGAAACGCACACCCGCCCGCTTCCTGGGAGCCTACGAAGACTGGTTTGCCGGCTATCGGGTTGATCCCTACGAAGTGCTGGGGACGTCCTTCCACCAGGTCGAACACTACGACCGGATCGTGGTCCTGGCCAATGTAAACTTCGAGTCCCACTGCGAGCACCATGTCGCCCCGGTCATCGGCCGCGCCCACGTCGCCTACCTGCCGGACCGGCGCCTCGCGGGGATCAGCAAGCTGGTCAAGGTTGTTGAGGCGTTTACGAAGCGGCTGATCGTCCAGGAGAAGGTGACGGCAGAAATCGCCCGCTGCATCCAGCAGGTGCTTGAACCGCGTGGGGTGGCTGTTGTGCTCGAGGCCCAGCACCATTGCCTGACCACCCGCGGTGTTCACCGGGATAACGTCCGCATGACGACCAACGAAATGCTGGGCGCGTTCAAGGACGACGACCGTATTCGTGCCGAATTCTTTGCCGCCATCGGTCGCTCCGGCAGCTGACTGCCCCATGGGGAAGCTCGTATTTTCCTGCGCTGCCGACGTCAAGGCGTATGAGGGTCTGGATATCGGCGTGTCCGAGTGGATACTCGTCGATCAGGAGCGCATCAACCGCTTTGCCGATGCCACGGACGATCACCAGTGGATTCACGTGGACGTCGAGCGCGCCCGGCGCGAGCTGCCCATCGGCACCACCATCGCGCACGGCTATCTGCTCGTCTCCCTGATGCCGAAGCTGCTGGATACCTTCGTCGAGTTCACGAATCTGAAGCGCGTGATCAACTACGGCCTCAATGACGTGCGCTTCAAGAACATGGTGCCTGCGGGGAAGCGGGTAAGGCTGCGAGGCCGGCTGAAGTCAGCTCGCCAGCGGGCCGGCGGGCTGCAGGTCATCCTGGAAAACACCATCGAGATCGAGGGGGAGGCGAAGCCAGCCTGTCACCTCGAGACGCTGGTGCTGTACTTCTTCGAGGATTGAGGCGTAGGAGCGCCTTTAGGCGCGATCTATACCCTTCGCGCCTAAAGGCGCTCCTACAGGGCGCGCCTAAAGACGCTCCTACAGGGGGACGCTAAGGCTGTAACGCCGCCAGCAACTCCGCGTGGACGGCGGGCGTGGCTGCCACCAGCAGGTCGGTGCTTCTCAGCTGGAAGTTGTCGAACCCGTCGAACGGGCGGCCGTCCAGGCCGGAGGCCATCCCTCCGGCCTGCGTGACTATGAACGCCATCGCGCCCCAGTCGAGCAGGTCGGCGCTGTCTGACGCATAAGCGGCCAGGCGACCGGTAAACAGGTCATTGAGGTTGTCGAAGTCACGCTGGGGGTTGTCGTCATCGACGATATCGAACGCGTCCCAGCCCCGACGCAGCCGGGTTAACGCGTTCTGCGCCTGGTAAGTGACGCAGACGCGGCTGCCAGGCACGGTAGCCAGTGGCGCCATCCGGCTGACCTGACGGGAATTCCGGTCGCCGGTAAACGCACCATGGCCGCGGATTGCCAGGTTGAAGCGTTCCTGGACCGGCATGTAGCTGATGGCCGCCAGCAACTGGTCGTGGCGCGTGATGGACAGGATGATGTCCCAGCCTTTGCGCTGGTTTTTGTACAGATAGGTACCGTTGATCGGGTCCAGCCACAGCCGGGTAGCGGCATCGAGCGGAAAGTAGCGGGCATTGCGTGACTGCTCCTGTTCCTCGCCGTAGAAACCTGCAGCAGGGAACCGGGCGAGGCTCGCCACCTCCAGAAACGTCTGCACACTCTGGTCGGCGTCAGTGATGGCCTGCACCCAGGCATTCTGGCCTGCTTTGGCAGGCGGACCAGAGACCAGCGGCTGAATGACCCGGGCGTAATCCCCGGCAGTGACCAGCAGGGGAAGATAGAACTCGACCATCTCGAGTATGGCCGGCGGAACCCGTTCGGTCGTCACCGGACCAGGCTGGCCGTCAGCGCGCGAGCTGGCTCTGCAGGGCGCTGAGGAAGTCCCGCACGCGTCGGGCGTTGGCGCCCATGTCACCCCGACCGATGCGGGACTTGGAACGCACATCAACCCGGGTCTGGTCCCGCCCCGGCTGAATGCGGATCACCACGTCATCCTTGAAGTGCACCCAGGCGGTTTCGGCGGTGGCCTCAATGCGGCCGTCTACTTCGCTGGCATCGACCAGTGTCCAGCCTTTCTCGGCGACCACAGCCTTGGCCGCGGCGAAGACCACATTTGCCGGTTGGGTAATGAAGACGGGTTGCAGATCCGGAAAGGCCTGCTTCTGGGCGGCTGCTGCTTCGGGTCCCGAGTATTCGGGAGGATTCTGGGCATCGACCAGCCGCAGCGGGATGAGTGCCACGAAGGCCGGGGGATTGTCGGTATCGGTCGTGATGTCGTGAATGGGGGGGGCACCCCGGGCTTGGCCGATGACCAGGCCGTTGTTGGCAGTGACGGCCAGCCCGGCCAGCAGGGCGAGCCAAGTGGCAGGTCGTGACGGTGTGCCGCGGCTGCGGCGGATCAGTCCCAGGGCCGCTGTGACGAGTGCGATCAGCAGGAGCAGGCTGCCGCCGGCATAGGCGCCCATGCTGGCAAACGGGGACAGGAATCCGGCCTGGGCACCGAGGCCGGACAGGCCGGCGAGAAGCACGCCGATGAGAGCGGTCCAGACCCCGATGCCGGAGAGCCGGGAGCCCTTGCGAGGTATCGTCTGTAGCGCGTCTTTCATCTGCACACCCTCCGTGCCGAAACCTTAGCACAGGCCGGGTACAATTCGTGCATGAGTTCCTCCGTTAACTACCTCACCCTGTTGCTCGATCTCGAACAGATCGAGAAGAATATCTTCCGCGGCCAGAGCCGGGACTTCGGCACGAGCCAGGTCTTCGGCGGGCAGGTGCTTGGGCAGGCTCTCGCGGCGGCCAGCCGGACCGTGGAGGGGCGGGTCGTGCACTCGCTGCACGCGTACTTCCTGAAGCGGGGCGATATGCAGGCGCCGATCGTCTATGAGGTGGATCGGGCGCGGGACGGCGGGAGTTTTTCCAATCGGCGGGTGATTGCGATCCAGCACGGCGAGCAGATCTTCAACATGACGGCGTCTTTCCAGGTTCCGGAGTCCGGGCTCGAACACCAGGTGGCCATGCCTGCGGTGCCGAAGCCCGACTCACTGAAGAGCGTGGAGACTCTGGCCCGCGAGTTCACTGGCGAACTTCCCCTGCGCATGCAGCGGTTTCTGCACTGGGATCAGCCCTTCGAGATGCGCCCGGTAGATCCGGAGCAATTCCTGGTCGGCGAGAGCAGGGCGCCCGCGAAGCTGCTCTGGATCAAGACGTCGGAACGCCTCCCCGCCGACTCTTTCCTGCATCAGGCCGTGCTGGCCTGCATCTCGGACTTCGAGCTGATTGGCACCGCGACCTTACCCCACGGGCTGCACGCCACCCGGGACCACCTGCAACTGGCGAGCCTTGATCACGCCATGTGGTTCCACCGACCGGCGCGAGTGGACGAATGGCTGCTGTTTGCTCTCGACAGTCCGGCGGCGTCCGGCGGCCGGGGCCTCGCCCGGGGCTACGTCTTTACCGAGGATGGGCAGCTCGTGGCGACGCTGGCCCAGGAAGGCCTGATTCGCGTCCGGCCGGCGCCGTAGGAGCGCCTTCAGGCGCGATCGCCTCTGGCAGCGGAGCTCTGGCAGCGGAGAAGGATCGCGCCTAAGGGCGCTCCTACGGGACTGGCCGGAGGGCCTTCAGGTACAGCTTGGCCCGCTCGGCATAGCGGTCGGCGCTGGTCGCCAGGCGAGCCAGTTCCTGCGGCGTCAAGGGCCGGATTGCCCGGGCTGGCGAGCCGACGATCAGCATGCCGTCAGCAAATTCCTTGCCTTCCGTGATGAGCGCGTTGGCGCCCACGAGGCAGTTCCGGCCGATCCGGGCATCGTTCAAAATCGTGGTGCCCATGCCGATGAGGGCCCCGTCGCCAACCATACAGCCATGGAGAATGACGGCGTGGCCGACGGTCACGCCCTCGCCCAGAGTGAGCGGGGAGCCGGGGTCCGAGTGCAGCACCGAATTGTCCTGCACGTTGCTCCGGCGACCGATCGTGAGGCGCTCCACGTCGCCCCGGAGGACCGCGCCAAACCAGACGCTGACCTCGTCTCCCAGCTCCACATCGCCGGCCACGGTGCCATTCGGCGCGACGAACACGTCTCGTCCGAGCCGGGGTGCCAGCCCATCGATGCTGTAGATCATCGCGCGCTGCCCTTGGCACTGGCCTTGGCCGCGCCTTGGCGCGCCACGGCCTCGGTGGCCTTGCGGATGACTTCCGGGTCGCCCACGTAGTCCCGGGACAGGGGCTTCAGGCCCGCA
>JBBQJK010000240.1:0-4570 GCA_038325835.1 Gammaproteobacteria bacterium | reverse complement strand
CCGGATCACAGGCCGGCTGGCTATAGGGCCGAAATAGGTCCCTGTGATGCCGAGCTGCTGTTCCAGGGTTTCACCGAGGCTCTTGGCGATGGACCGCTCGAGCTCGTCGCCTGCCAGGACGATGGCCGGCTGGGCGGTTTCGAGGGGACTCCCGCGCAGTGGGGTCGCCGTAACCACGACCTCCTTGAGATCCGGCGCCTTGGTCTTTGCCGCCGAGTTGGCGGGCGTCACGAGAAACAAGAGTGGCAGGGCCGCGATGGCCAGTAGCGTACGCATGGGTGCTCTCCGTCATGGTCTGATGTGGCCAACGACACCCGGTACTGACTGGCCCGTGTCAGTGGGCCAGCAGCTCAGGGTGGCGCGGAATCGGCCCGGGGCCGACAGATCAGGCGAAGGAGGGCGGACCGCGGGCGCGGCAGACGGTGGGAGCCCGGGTGGATACCCGCAGCTCGGGGGCAAGAATCAGCCGGCCTGTGAGGCCATGGAATGTGGGCGCCGGAATCGCAGAAGCGACCAGCGCAGCGCCGCCATGAACGGCATTGAGGCAGAGCTCGCAATGGCCGGTATCGCCACTGGCGGAGTGGCCGATCAGGTGGCTGACAGCGACAACCTGCAGGACCGTCAGCACGAGCGCGGCCAGCAGCACGCTTAATCGCCGGCGTGGCGAGGGGTCGTCGCCGCCTGGACTGTTAACCCTGCGAATCATGTGAAGCCTGATAGCACCGATGGTGGAGGGAGTGCAAGTACCGAATCTGTGGATAGCGGCTGGCAATGCGTAGCGTGGCTGCAGGTGCCTGCCGGCAGGCAGGGAAGTGGTCGGGTCCTTGAACCTGCCGGTGTCGTTGGGCAGGATCTGACCATGCCCATCGTCAGGATATCCGGGCGCTGCACGTGGGCCTGCTCAACCTGATGCCCGATGCGGCGGTTCAGTTAACCGAACAGCAGGTCATACGCCTGGTGGGCGCCTCCAATACCAGGCTACGCATCTACTCTTCTTAAGTGGCATGCCGCTCCACCGCCTCAACAGTGAGGCTTCGCGCAGAACGACCCGATTTGGGCCGGATTCCGCACTTGCGGGGAGCTTCGCCGGTCTATGGACCCGCAGTGCGGCGGGGGCGAGCAGGCTACTTATTGGGAGTTAGTGCGTCAAAAATGCGTCCAGGATTCTGGCGAATCCACGTTGCCGTTCAGATTCGACCAGCCGCCCGGTCGCCGTTGGCCGATGATCGAAAAGAAACGCGCGGTGTACGACCAGCACGGCTCGCCATCTTTGCCAGGTAATCGACAGTGAGCGCGTCGAGCCGATTATTGAGGATGTTGCTGATCCTCGGCTGCGTGACACCGAAGAATGCAGCAGCCTTCGCTTGCGTGAGCTTGCGCTTTTTGACGAACTTCCGAATCTCAGCAGCGATTACTACGCGCATGGCGCGAACGTCAGACTCTTCCTTGGAATACCCAAGGGCCTCATAGACAGTGCCGGTGGTAACTTCGATGCTCATGATGGGTTTCTCTCCTTAGAAGTATCATTTTCTGGCTCTGAACTCCTTTAGCCGCTGCCTAGCCAGTTCGATATCGGCCTTGCTGGTCTGCTGTGTCTTCTTCTGGAAGCAGTGTAGAACGACTGGTCCTGCGTTCGTGTGGGCTACGTAGATAATCCGGAACGCGCCTTCTTCGCTGATCGTAATCTCTCGGACGCCGGGCCCAACCTGACTCATAGGCTTCCAGTGAACCGGGTCCATTCCGATCTGAAGGAGGTAAAGCTCGTCCCCGGCGACGTTCCTGGCTCCCCGGGGAAAGTTGGCCAGATCAGCCTTCGCAGCTCCCACCCAGGTAATCGGTTTCAACGCGTCGACCATGCGTAGAATATACATTATTTCGCATAGCCGTCAACGCGGACAGGAGTGAGAAGGCCAAGGGCAAGGTGAGGTCACGCCGGAAGGGCGGGGGAACCTACGGCGACGAAGCACCGGCTTTGCCGACGGGATTCAGGGCTGACAGACTCAGCTCAGGGGTGTTTGAAATGCCTTCCCAGTCGAAAAGTTCCTCAGTGAGTTCCCAGTGGTCGGTAGCTGGCCAGCCACCTTTCCGGCGGAACCCACCGGAGGATCATCAGCAACGTGAATCCCGCTGAAACATTAATGGCATCCTTATGCGCACCGTAAGTGTCGCCGAAGCCAAGGCCCGCCTGAGCGAACTGCTCAACTGCGTCGAGTCGGGAGAAGACATCCTCATCACCCGGCATGGCCGCGCCATCGCCAAGATGACCACGCCCGAGACGCCGAAACAGATGTTGCCGCTCAAGCGACTTGCGCTCCTGCGAAAAAACACCTCGCCCTGGAGCGAACCCAGCGCCAGGCTGCTGCGCTCGGTGCGGGATGAGGAATGATCTATCTCGATACCAGCTTTCTGCTGCCGCTGTTCCGCCAGGAGGCGGTCTCTGAAAGTGTTGGCAAGGTCCTGGCCGCCCGGGCCCGGGGTTCCCTTGCCATCAGTCACTGGACTCGGGTCGAATTTACCAGCGTCATCGCTCGGGAAGTACGGATCAGGGCGATCGGCGAGGCATCAGCCCACAAGCTGATCGGCGCATTCGATGTCCTAGTCCATGAATCATTCCATATGTTGGTGCCCACCGTGGCCGATTTCGATCTGGCCCACGATTTTGTTGCCAACTTTTCCACCAAGCTTCGTGGGCCTGATGCACTGCATCTGGCAATTGCGCGCAACAATGAAATTGAAGAAGTACTGACTCTCGACAGCTGGCTACTCGCCGCCGCAAAGATACTGAGAATAAGAGCCGGGCGCGGAATTCGCTCTCGCCAGGGCAAGAGTCGAACAGGGGCACCACCCTCGCCACCAAGGCCGATCTTGAAAACCTGAGGGTGGCTACCCCGTGACGGGTCCTTGAACCCGCCGCTTTCCTTGGGCAGGATCTGCCCATGCCGATCGTCGAACATTCAGGACTCCCCACGTTTCGCGACCTGCGTCGCCAGGGGCTGACGGTCCTCACCCTCAAGGATGCCCAGCGCCAGGATATCCGGGCGCTGCACGTGGGCCTGCTCAACCTGATGCCCGATGCGGCGTTTCAGTTGACCGAACAGCAGTTCATACGCCTGGTGGGCGGCTCCAACCAGATTGCCCAGTTTTATGTGCACTGCTTTACCGTCGACGGATTACCGCGCAGCGCTGCGACCCAGGCCTATATCGCGGCGAACTACGTGGACCTCGCCTCGATCTATGCCCAGGGACTCGACGCGCTGATCGTTACCGGGGCCAACGTCGCCAACCCCCATATCGAGCAGGAGCCGTTCTACCGGCCACTGACCGAGGTCATCGGCTGGGCCAGCGAGAACGTCACCTCCGTGCTCTGTTCGTGTCTCTCGACGCATGCGCTGATGAAGTTTCTGCATGGGGTTGACCGGACGCGACTGCCGCGCAAGCAGTGGGGCGTGTACAGCCACCGGGTGGTGGCGCCACAGCACCCGCTGCTGACGGGCATCAACACGCGCTTTGACGTGCCCCACTCCCGCTACAACGGGATCACCCGGGCACAGTTCGAGGGCGCGGGCCTCGGTATTCTCATCGAAAGCGCCGAGGCGGGCGTCCACACGGCCGTGAGCGCCGACCAGTTTCGTCACGTCTATTTTCAGGGTCACCCGGAGTACGACGCCATCAGCCTGCTCAAGGAGTACAAGCGGGAGGTGCTGCGCCATTTCGCTGGTGACCGGGATCTGCCCCCGTTTCCCGATCACTATATTTCCCCCGAGGCGGCGGCCGTGATCAACGCTTACCTGGCCGCTGGCGAGAGGGCGCGGCGCGCCGGCACCCCGCTGCCGGCATTCCCCGAGGCTGACGTGGCGCCTTTTCTGGATAACACCTGGGGGGACACCGCCCGGACGATCTTTGACAACTGGCTTGGGCTCGTCTATCAACTGACCAATCTGGATCGGCGGCTGCCATTCAAGGCAGGCATTGATCCCCGCCGACCCCTCGACGGCCTCTAGCGGGCCGCATAAACCGACTCTCGATCTCTCTAGCTGGAGCGCAGATGCCGATGAAGGACGCAACGCTGGCCATCCACGCGGGTTATGACACCGATCCGACCACCAAGTCCGTGGCGGTGCCGATCTATCAGACCGCGGCGTATGAATTCGACAACGCCCAGCATGCGGCTGATCTGTTCAACCTGGCGGTGCTCGGCAATATCTACACCCGCATCATGAATCCCACCAACGATGTGCTCGAGAAGCGCGTGGCCGCCCTCGAAGGTGGCGTCGCCGGGCTGGCGCTCAGCGCCGGGAGCGCGGCAGTCACCTATTCGATCCTGACGATTGCCCAGGCGGGCCGGAACGTGGTCTCGGTGCCCATGCTCTACGGTGGCACCTACACTCTGTTTGCCCACACACTTCCGAGCCTGGGGATCAAGGTCCGGTTCGCGAAGGACGACAGCGCGAAGGCTCTGGAAGCACTGATCGACGCCGACACGGCGGCCGTGTTCTGTGAGTCCATCGGCAATCCGGCGGGCAACATTCCCGATCTCGAGGCGATTACAGCCATGGCCCACAGGCATGGC
>JBBQJK010000239.1:0-4578 GCA_038325835.1 Gammaproteobacteria bacterium | reverse complement strand
GGTAGATGGGCCTGTGCAGATCCAGCATTTCCCGGATGCCGTAAGGCGTCAAGTCGAAGTGCTTGCGCACCAGCTGGTCGAGGCGTTCCTCACCGAGCGTGCTGGTGCCGAAGGTATCGACACTCACTGAGGTCGGCTGGGCGATTCCGATGGCGTAGGAAACCTGCACCTCGCAGCGGTCGGCAATGCCTGCCGCAACGATGTTCTTGGCCACATAACGGGCGGCATAGGCCGCCGAACGGTCCACCTTGGTCGGGTCCTTACCTGAGAAGGCTCCGCCGCCGTGGCGGGCCATGCCACCGTAGGTGTCCACGATGATCTTGCGACCGGTGAGGCCACAGTCACCCATGGGTCCGCCAATCTCGAAGGCGCCGGTCGGATTGATGTGGATCTTCTCCTTCTTGAGGGAAGCAAACCACTTTTTCGCGATGACTGGCTTCAGGATCTCCTCGATCACGGCTTCCCGGAGGTCCTTCTGCTTGATGCCCGGCGCGTGCTGGGTGGACAGCACGACGGCGTCCAGGCCCACCGGCTTGTGGTCCTCGTAGACCACGGTGACCTGGCTCTTGGCGTCAGGCCGGAGCCAGTCGAGCTTGCCTTTGCGGCGCACGTCTGCCTGGCGCTTCACCAGCCTGTGGGCCAGGGTGATGGGTAAAGGCATCAGCACGTCCGTCTCGCGCGCAGCGTAGCCAAACATCATTCCCTGGTCGCCGGCGCCTTGTTCCCGCTTCTTCTTCCGGGACACGCCCTGGGCGATATGGGCCGACTGCTTGCCAATGGCGTTCAGCACGCCACAGGATTTGCCGTCGAAGCCCTTGTCCGAATGGTCGTAGCCGATGTCGCACACGACCTGGCGGACCAGCGCCTCGAGGTCCACCCAGGCGTTGGTGGTAATTTCCCCGGAGACCAGTACAAAGCCAGTCTTTATCAGGGTTTCACAGGCCACGCGGGATTCCGGTTCCTGGGCCAGGATGGCATCCAGGATGGCATCGGAAATCTGGTCTGCCATCTTGTCCGGGTGACCTTCAGAGACGGATTCGGAGGTAAAGAGCTTGCGGGTGGCCATGGGATATCCGGTTGTGGGTGTTTGGGGCGGGAATTATAGACTCAGGTCCAGCAGCCTGTCGGTGTCCGGTTTGGCAGTGACATAAGCAGAGGCAGGCCAACCCGTTGCGGGTCCACCAGTGTTACGCGACAATGCGCGCCCGCTGCGGGCTTTCGCGAGCATTCCTCCCCACTCGTCCCGGAGCGCTGGGGGTTTCATGCCAGCCAAAGCCCGAACGACCCGCTCTGCCGCCGCCCGTCGGCAGCTGGCCAATGCGATCCGTGTACTCTCCCTGGATGCCGTAGAGGCGGCCAAATCCGGCCACCCGGGCATGCCCATGGGCATGGCTGACTTGGCGGAGGTGCTCTGGAACGACTACCTCCGGCACAACCCAGCCAACCCGACCTGGCCCGACCGGGACCGTTTTGTGCTCTCCAACGGGCACGGGTCCATGCTGCTCTATTCCCTCCTGAATCTGACCGGCTACCCCCTGTCACTGGACGAGATCCGCCGCTTCCGCCAGTTCGGGTCCCATACCGCCGGTCACCCGGAACGGGACCTTCACCTCGGCATCGAGATCACCACCGGACCCCTGGGCCAGGGGCTGGCCAATGCGGTGGGTATGGCCCTCGCAGAGAAGTTGCTGGCCGCCGAGTTCAATCGCCCGGGCTTCCCTGTGGTCGATCACCACACTTGGGTCTTCCTCGGTGACGGGTGTCTGATGGAGGGCATTTCCCACGAGGCCTGCTCTATCGCTGGCACTCTGGGTCTCGGCAAGCTCATCTGCCTCTACGACGACAACGGCATCTCGATCGACGGGCAGGTCAAGAACTGGTTTACCGACGATACGCCGGCCCGCTTCCGGTCCTACGGCTGGCACGTGGTCGCCGACGTGGACGGCCACAATGCCGAAGCCGTGAGCGCTGCCATCGAGGCAGCCCGGAACGAGACCGGCCGGCCGTCGCTGCTCTGCTGCAAGACCGTCATCGGCTGGGGCGCTCCAAACAAGCAGGGCACGGAGAAGGTGCATGGCGAGGCCCTGGGCCCCGACGAGGCCGCCGCGGCCCGCAAGTTTCTCGGCTGGACCGCGCCGCCCTTCGAAGTGCCGCCCGAGATCCGGGCCGGCTGGGATGCGCATGCCGTGGGTGCGCGTCTCGAGCAGCAGTGGCGGGAGGTCTTCACGGCTTATGGCAAGGACTACCCGGAGCTCGCGGCCGAGTTCAGCCGGCGCATGGCGGGGGAGCTGCCGGTTGCCTGGCCCGCCCACGCCGAAATTGCCCTGGCCAGGATTGTCACCGACACCGCGGCCAAGGCCACCAGGAAATCCTCGGAAGATGCCCTGACTGCCTTTGCACCGTGTCTGCCGGAACTGTTTGGCGGGTCGGCGGATCTGACCGGCTCCAACCTGACCCGCACCAAGGCGGCCGTCACCGTGCGCCCCGGTCACGTCGCCGGTAACTACCTCTCCTGGGGCGTCCGCGAGTTCGGCATGTCGGCAGCCATGAACGGCATGGCGGCCCACGGTGGCTACATTCCCTTCGGGGGCACCTTCCTGACCTTCTCGGATTACTCCAGAAATGCGCTGCGCATGGCGGCGCTGATGGAACTCCGCTCCATCTTTGTCTTTACCCACGACTCCATCGGCCTCGGTGAAGACGGGCCGACCCATCAGTCGGTGGAGCAGACCGCGAGCCTGCGCCTCATCCCCAACATGCGGGTCTGGCGGCCCTGCGACGCGGTGGAGACTGCCGTCGCCTGGCAAGAGGCTATCGAGCGCGCCTCTGGCCCCACGAGCCTGGTACTGACGCGCCAGGCCCTGCCTGCGCAGCCCCGCGACGCGGCCCAGATTGCGGCTATCAGGCGCGGTGGCTACGTGCTCCGGGATGCTGCCCGCGTGGACCTGATACTCATTGCCACCGGGTCGGAGGTGGCGCTGGCGGTTGCCGCGGCCGACGCGCTCACTGCGCAGGGCCATGGCGTGCGCGTGGTGTCCATGCCTTGCCCCACGTTGTTTGCTGCCCAGGACGCGGCGTGGCGGGCTTCAGTCCTGCCCGCCGCCGTGACGCGCCGGATAGCGATTGAGATGGGCGTAACCGAGACCTGGCATCGCGCTGTGGGTCCGGCTGGCCGCGTCATCGGTATCGACGTGTTTGGCAAGTCAGCCCCTGCCAAAGATCTGTTTAAGCACTTCGGTTTCACCCCGGAGCGCGTTGTAAAGGAAGCGCTGGAGTTGCTCAGCGCATAAGCTGTCAGGAGTCGTTCGCATGCCCGTCAAAGTTGCCATCAATGGTTACGGCCGCATCGGCCGCAATGTTCTTCGCGCCCTGTACGAGGCACAGCGCACCGGCGAGATCGCCATCGTTGCGATCAACGATCTCGGTGACGCCAATACGAACGCGCACCTGACGCGTCACGATACGGCCCACGGGAAGTTTCCCGGGACCGTGGCCGTCGATGGCGACTGCATGGTGGTGAACGGCGACAGGATCCGTGTGCTCGCCAAGCGCAACCCCGCGGAACTGCCCTGGGGTGAGCTCGGTGTAGACGTTGTTCTGGAATGCACGGGCCTCTTCACGACCAAGGAAAAGGCGTCCGCCCACCTCAAGGCCGGGGCGAAGAAAGTGATTATCTCCGCCCCCGGGGGCAAGGACGTGGATGCCACGATCGTGTACGGCGTGAATCACCAGTCGCTCAAGGGATCTCACACCGTCATCTCCAATGCCTCCTGCACGACCAATTGCCTGGCACCTCTCGTCAAGCCCTTGCACGAGAAGTTGGGTCTGGTTCAGGGGCTGATGACTACGATCCATGCCTACACCAACGATCAGGTGCTGACTGACGTGTACCACGAGGATCTGCGGCGGGCCCGTTCTGCAACCATGTCGATGATTCCCACGAAGACGGGGGCCGCTGCCGCCGTCGGCCTCGTGCTCCCCGAACTCAATGGGAAGCTGGACGGCTTCGCGATGCGCGTCCCGACGATCAACGTCTCAGTGGTATACCTGACCTTCACGGCATCGCGGGCGACCACCGTGGATGAGGTCAATGGCATTCTCAAGGCCGCCTCCGAGGGCGAGTTGAAGGGTATCCTGGGCTACAACACGGAGCCGCTGGTGTCGGTGGACTTCAACCACGATCCGCGCAGCTCGATTTTCGATGCAACCCAGACCCGGGTTGGTGGTGGCACGCTCGTCAAGGTCCTGAGCTGGTACGACAACGAGTGGGGCTTCTCCAACCGCATGCTCGACACCACCCTTGCACTGATCAAAGCCAAATGACCACTAAAGTCCTGCGGATGACTGACCAAAGCCTCGCGGGCAAGCGGGTGCTGATACGGGTCGATTTCAACGTGCCCGTGAAGAACGGGCGCGTCACCAGCGAGGCGCGGATTCTCGCCGCGTTGCCCACGATTCGCCTGGCGCTGGAGCGCGGCGCCGCAGTGATTCTGCTGTCGCACCTCGGGCGTCCCAGTGAAGGGCAGTTCGATGCTGATCTATCGCTGCGACCAGTGGCGAACCGGCTGGCGGAGTTGC
>JBBQJK010000238.1:0-4579 GCA_038325835.1 Gammaproteobacteria bacterium | reverse complement strand
AAGGCACGGCTGGCTGTTCTGGGCGTCGTCTCCGAGATCCAGACCGCTGACGCCAACGGTGCGGTGTTCCACCGGGTGCGCATAGGCCCCATCGAAAACCTGGAAGAACTTAACCGCCTGCGGGCTCGGCTCCGCCAGAACGGCATCGACCATCAGGTCATCCCGATTGGCGAGTAGGCTTAGGCTGGCGACGCTGCCAACGGCCCTGGATGCCTGCCCTGGTCTTGGGGCAGCCATCGGCGCGCCGGGGTTGCTGACCAAGCGGGACGACCTGGCAGGCGCGGACTACGGCGGGAACAAGGTCCGTAAACTCGAGTACCTGCTCGGCGATGCCCTGGAGCGGGGGTGCAATGCGGTCGTCACCTTCGGGGCTGCCGGCTCGAATCACGCCCTCGCCACCTCAATCTACGCAAAGCAGGTGGGGCTTAACTGCCTGGCTGTGCTTACCGACCAGGTCCAGACTCCCTGGGTGGGCAACACGCTGCGCTGGCATGGCCTGCTCGGCACGCGCATCGTCCCGGCCGCCGGGTTCGTCGAATCCCAGGCAGAGGCGGCGCAGCTCAAGACCTCGCATCCTGGCGGTCCCGACAAGGTCTGCGAGGTGCCCTGGGGCGGCTCGTCGCCGCTGGGCTCACTCGGCTTCGTGGACGCGGGCGCCGAACTGGCGGCGCAGCTCGCGGACCAGGGCGTGACGGGCTCGGTCCGCGTCTACCTCCCCTGCGGGACGATGGGCAGCGTGGCCGGATTGCTGATCGGACTGCGGATCGCCGGGATTCAAGCGACGGTGGTCAGTGTGAAAGTGGTGCCCCAGCAGGTGGTGGACGCCAACGCGGTCCTGCGTCTCGTCGCCGAGATCTGCACGCTGCTGCCCGCAGGCACAGCACCTGCCGCAGAAGATCTCGCCACCGACCTGGATTTTCGTGCCGGCTTTGCCGGCGACGGCTATGCGGTGCCGACGTCGGAATGCATCGAGGCGGTGGCGCTGGCCCGGGAGCTGGAGGGCTTCAGGCTGGACACCACCTATTCAGGCAAGGCTCTGGCCTGTCTCATCAGCGATGCCCGGAGCGGCCTGCTGGCCGGCCAGATCCCGATTTTCTGGCAAACCTGGAACTCCCGGCCCTACCCGGAGGCGCTCGCCGAGGTGGATGTCACGCGACTGCCGGCCGAGTTCCAGAAATTCTTTCTGTAGGAGCGCCTTTAGGCGCGATCGCGCCCGTCACTTCTTGGGGGATCGCGCCTAAAGGCGCTCCTACTCTTCTTCGGTGATCTGCCGGAAATCGACGCCGAGGGCGCGGAGCTTCCGATAGAGATGTGTGCGCTCCATGCCGACCCGCTTCGCCAGCAGGCCGACGCGGCCGCCCGACAATGCCAACTGCTGAATCAGATAGGCCCGCTCGAATTTCTCCCGGGCCTCCCGCAGGGGCAGGCTCAGGAGATCCTGCTTGACCAGGGGTTCCACCAGGCCGGTGACGGACACCAGTTGTTTCTCGAGTTCCACCAGGCTGATTTCCTCCGGGCCTCCGGCCACCAGCAACCGCCGCACGAGGTTGGTGAGTTCCCGCACGTTCCCCGGCCAGGGGTAATGGCGCAGACGGTTCTGCGCGGCCAGTCCGAAGCGCCGGAAAGCGAGTCCGTCCTCATCCACGAATCGGTCGGCCGCGTAGCGCAGTAGCTCAGGTACATCTTCGTGCCGGTCCCGAAGCGGTGGCACCCGCAACTCGAGTTCGGCGAGGCTTGCCAGCAGTTCCGGCCGCACCGGACTGGCGCCCTCCGTCGCCAGCGAGCCGATGACCCTTAACTGCAGGGGCACCGGTACCGACTGGCCCAGCGGGACATAACCGCCCTGCTCCAGGGCCCCGGCCAAGAGGCGCTGCGCACCGGAACTCAGGTCCTGCAGGTCCCGCAGAAAGAGGGTACCGCCTGCCGCCTGGCTGAAGGCGCCGGGCTGCGGGTCTTCCCCCAGCCGGCTGCCGAAGAGCAGCGCGGCGGCGTTCTCCTCCGGGACCGAGGCTCCCACCAGCGTGACGAAGGGCCGCTGACCGCCACCCGCGAGGTCATGGAGATAGCGGGCGACCACCGTTCGGCCCGAGCCAGGTTCGCCCACGATCAGGACCGGTTCATGGCGCTGTGCGACTGTTGCTGCCTGCGCGCGCAGTGCCTGCATCAGCGGACTGCGGCCACCGGGGGCCAGCCGCTTCGGCAGGAGGGTGCGGGGCGCCGGGCGGCGGGGCTCAGGGGCCTTGTCGAGGGCCTTCTCGACGGTGCGCAGGAGTTTGGCGAGCGATAGTGGCTTCTCAACAAAGTCGACCGCGCCGAGGCGCGTGGCCTCGACGGCGGTTTCGACGGTGCCATGCCCCGAGAGGATGACCACGGGGCACCGGGGGGCCCCTTCCCGAGCCCACTCCCGCAGCAGCGTGATGCCGTCCACGTCGGGCATCCAGACGTCCAGCAGAATGAGATCCGGCCGGGCGCGGCCAACTTCGAGCCGGGCAGAGGCGGCATCCGCAGCAACGCTGACCGCGTAGCCCTCGTCCTCGAGGATGTCGCTGATGGTGGTGCGAATGTCGGCCTCGTCGTCGACCACGAGTATGTGTGCGGCAGTCATGCTCTTTCCTTCCAGTTCTCCGCCAGGTCCACCCGCGACGCGCTCAGCGCATCGCGGCTGACTGCCCGGACCGGCAGCCTCACGACGAGACGGGCGCCCCGGTCTGGCAGATTCTCGGCAGCCACGGTGCCACCATGTTCCTCCACCAGCTTCTTCACAATGGCCAGTCCCAGCCCGGTGCCCTTTTTCTTGCTGGTTACATAAGGCTCGAAGAGGCGGGTCAGCACCTCGGCATCGATACCTGGCCCGTTGTCCGTCACAGTGAGCTCGGCAAACTGACGTTCCCCGTCGGCGACGCTCCGTGTCGCGATTTCCACGACGGCCTCCGGTTGGCCGTCCAGCGCTTCCAGGGCATTGCGGATCAGGTTGTGGAGCAGCTGCCGGACGCGCACCGCGTCGGCCTCTACGGCAAGACCATCCTCCAGCACGAGCTGCACCGTCGGCTGGCCTTCCTGGGCCCGGTACAGCCAGGCCACCTCCCGCACCAGCTGGCTCAGGTCCACCCGGGCAACGGTCACTGCGGGTGTGCGCGCGTACTCGCTGAACGCGTTGACCATGTCCCGCATGGCTTCGACCTGCTGGACGATCGTGTGCGTCGAACGATCGAGCACCTGGCCGTCCTCCTCGCCCATGGTGGGGAGGTAGCGACGGCGGATGCGTTCGGCAGCCAGCCGGATGGGCGTGAGGGGATTCTTGATTTCATGGGCCAGCCGGCGGGCAACCTCGCCCCAGGCCGCTTCGCGCTGGGCGACGAGCAGCTCCGTTACGTCATCGAAGACGATGATCGCCCCGGAGCGGAAACCTCCGGGAACGGGGTCCCCGGCCCCATCACCATCGCCCGGGAGCGGGGAGCTGGCGCAGTTCAGGATGCGCCGGGCGCCATCCGTGCGGAGCACGATCTGGCCCCGCCATTCGCGCTGCTCGCCCTCAAGATGGGGCAGGCAGGCAGCGACGAACTGGCCTGGGAGCGGGCCCGTAGCCGCGATCTCGTCCAGTGAGGCGGCGGCACGGGAGGCCAGATCCACACCGAGGATGGCGCCGGCCGCGTCGTTGGCAATCCGTATCCGGCCCTCCGGGCCGATGGCAATGACGCCGGTAGAGAGCCTGCCAAGGATCGTCGCCAGGTTGGCCCGCTCCCGCTCGAGCTGCTGCTGACTGGTGCGGCTGTCCTCCCGCGCCCGGCCGAGGCGTTCGAGCATGCCGTTGAAGGAATCAATGAGGAAGCCAACCTCGTCGGCACTGCCGGGGGGGAGGCGGGTATCGAAGTCGCCCTTGGCCACGGCTTCCGTACCCGCCGCGAGAGACTCGATCGGCGCGGCCAGCCGTCGTGCCAGGTAGAAGGCGCCCGCCGCCGCGGACGTCAGCGACAGCAGTAGCACGAGGGAGAGCGTGACCGTCAGGTTGTCCTTCAGGGGACCCCGCAGAAAGCGCAACTCGGTATAGCGGGTGTAGGTGTCCTCCACGGCATCCGCGAGGCGTCCCTGCCGATCACTGATCGGAAACACGGCTTGCAGATAGCGCTGGCCTGACTGGGGCAGGTCGGCAGGCATCACCACCGCTGTCCGCACCTGATAGCGCGCGTTGCCTTGGGGTTCCAGGGCAACAAAACGCTGGTTCAGCCCCAGCTCGTTCAGCGCGTCCTCCGACAAGCTCGGCGGCAGCGTCGCGGTCCGGGAGCTTGATGACGACACGCGCAGCCCGGCGGTGAACACGGTCAGCTCTTCGGCCCCGGCATCGGCGCGCAGCACACTGAGGGCGCGGGACAGCGCGTCACCGTCCAGATTGCCCAGCGCCGCCGCGAGGGCGCTGGTCTGCTGCAGACGGGACGTCGCCTGCACTTCCAGTGATTCCCGGCTCATGCGCAGGGCTGAGGACAACTCCTGTTCAAGGTCCGAGTCGAACCAGCTGTCGATACCGCCGTTCACGAATTGCAGGGCAAAGAAGTAGACGACCAGCAAGGGGGCCAGCGTGAGA
>JBBQJK010000237.1:0-4582 GCA_038325835.1 Gammaproteobacteria bacterium | reverse complement strand
CTCAGTGATTTCATAGAACACCACCCGATACACCTTGCGATCCTTGAGCAGCCCCCGCTCCCCGAGAATCTCCTGCAGGTGCCAGGAGATGGCCTCACCCTCCCGGTCAGGGTCCGTGGCCAGGTAAAGCGCGTCACCCTTTTTGAGAGCACTCGCGATCGCGGCAATGTGCTTCTCTTTGTCCTCTGCCACGGTGTACTTCATCAGGTACCCGTGCTCGGGATCCACGGCGCCATCTTTTTCGAGGAGGTCTCGCACGTGACCATAGGAGGCCAGCACCTTGAAGTCCTTGCCCAGGTACTTCTCGATGGTCTTGGCCTTGGCGGGTGACTCCACGACGACGACGTTGGCCATTCGATGCCTCTATAGACGACGAAGCCGCGACACTAGCGCGGCTTGATTAAAACGATGTGTTGAGCAAGCTCAGTTCATCGCGCCGGTGCTCTCCTCGAACACCAGATCTTCCATGCGGGAGAAGGCGGTCTCCTGGCCTGGCTGGGCAAACAGCACCATCAGCACAACCCACTTGACCTGCTCCTTGTCGACGTTACCGGAGCCCAGGGCCATCAGCCGATCGATAACCACCTCGCGCTGGACGGGGGAGAGAATACCGATCTGCTCCAGGTACAACAGGTAACCCCGGCACTCGAGATCGAGCCGGCGCAGTTCCACTTCGTTGTAGACCCGGATGGAGCGGTCGCCCGGGACGCCGGCAAAGGGCGCACTGGTCTCGACGAGGCCGTCGAGCCAGTCGAGGGCGCTGTCCACCTCGGGTTCGCCGAAGCCCGCCTTCAGGAGTTCCTCCCGAAGGACATCCTGATCGGCGGCCCCCGGTTTACAGTCAGGCGGCTCCTGGTCCGAGTAGGTCTCGAAGAGGTACAAGAGCACGTCGAGAACGGTATCGCTCATGCGTCGACTCTCCTGTTCTTGTCTGCTCTTTGATAGCGGCCACCGGAGAGCGCCCGCACCGAACCCTGCATTTCCAGCAGAAGAAGCATGGAGGAAACGTCCCCGATCGTCAATCCGGAGCGGGCGACGAGGGTGTCCGCGTCCACCGGATCCCACGCCATTGCTGCCAGCAACCGTGCGTACGATGAGTCACTTTCCGCTGGGCCGTCAGTCGCTTCCGGCGCTGGCCCTGCGCGTCCCGGCGGGTCTTCCAGGCCGAGGGTGGCCAGCAGGTTGGCCAGTTCCTCCACGATGTCGGCCGCTGTCTCGACAAGCTTGGCGCCGTTGCGGATCAGGCGGTGGCAGCCCCGCGCGACGGGATTATGTATGGATCCCGGAATTGCGAACACCTCCCGGCCCTGCTCCAGGGCATGGCGTGCGGTGATCAGCGCGCCGCTGCGCACGCCAGCTTCCACGACCAGGGTGCCGACGGCCAGCCCGCTGATCAGCCGGTTACGCCGCGGAAAGTTCCCGCGCCGCACGGCGGTGCCCGGGGCGAACTCGGAAACGATGGCACCACCTGTGGCGATGATCTCGGCGGCGAGCCCCTCGTGGTGTCGGGGATACACGATATCCGGGCCTGTCCCGCACACGGCTACCGTCCGGCCCCCGACCGCCAGCGCGCCGCGATGAGCGGCAGCGTCGATGCCTTCCGCCAGTCCGCTCGTGATGCAAAAGCCCCGGGCAGCCAGGTGGGACGAAAAGTGCCGGGCGGTTTCGGCGCCAACCGGCGTCGCGTTGCGACTGCCAACGATGGCGAGCTGGGGCAGGGACAGGGCCGCCACAGCGCCGCGGACAAACAACTGGGGTGGCGGTCGGGCAATCTCCCGGAGCAGTGCCGGGTAGGCGGCATCGGCCGGCGTCAGCAGCTGTGTGTCGGGCCGGTCAGGCGGGTTACTGGCGGGCACCATGGCTCCTGCGGCTCGCCGCAGGACCCTGCCCGGCTTGGGAAGGGAGAGGCGGGAGGGTCAGCTCGGGTTACGGACCTTGTCGAGAATATGTATCGGACCCTCAGCTTCCATGATCAGGGCGTAGCTGAGGCGGTCGTAAGACCGGAAGACCATTAGAGTTCCCGCCCGCTCGTCCGGCAACTGCACTTTCCGGCCAAAAAGCCGGGAATCGATGGGATCCGTCACCCGGTCGCCCACCTGCCACACGGTCAGCACGCTGCCGGGCGCGAGACCGTCCCGGGTGCCGCGATTGATCACCACCACTTCGTACTGGCCGATCTGGGTGACGTCGCCTGCCACATGCACGATGCGGCCCTCGACAGGACGATCTGGCGCCCGGGGCTCAAACTGCAGGGGGAGCGGGGCTGCCTGAGGGACCAGGCGATCGCCCTTGAGGGCCTCGCGCCGGGAATTGCTGAGGACCAGCGTGGCTGGATCGCCGGCCCGGCGAAACTGACCCTCAGCGACGAAGATGCCTTCATAGCCCAGCACCGCGCCATCGTCAGGATCTACCAGCTTGTCGCCAATATGGACGACGCTATAGAGGGTTTGCTCGTTACCGGTAGCGCCCCGGACGTAGGCGTCGTTGCCGGAGGCGCCGATCAGGTGAGCGTCCCGCAGGGCGACGATGTGGGGGAGGTCGTCAATGTCATCCTTCGCGATCACCATGCCCTTGGAGAGGAACGGGCCGATGGCCTCGTAGGGAATAGTGTCGACCGCGGTGGTCAGCTGTTCTTCCCGAATCCGGGGTGAGAGGCGCTCGCTCCCGCTGGCAGTGGCGCCGCCACCGCGGGTGCTGCGAATCTGGGGCTGCCCGTCCACGTAGACCAGGGTCAGCAGGTCACCCGGGTAGATCAGGTGCGGGTTCTCGACCTGAGGGTTCACGTACCAGATTTCCGGCCAGTACCAGGGATCCCGCAGGAACATTCCGGAGATGCCCCACAGGGTGTCGCCGGGCTTCACGACATAACTGTCGGGATGGGCAGGATTCAGCGGAATCCCACCCCCTTGCTGCGCAGCGAGGCCACCAGCGCCTGTGGCCAGCGCCAGACACAGGAGCAACGCAGCGGCCGACCGGCCGTCATTCCGGAAAATTTTCATGGGGACTCCATGCTTTAAACTGTGCGCCCGGGAAACCCGACCCGAGCCTGAACTCTGAAGCCAAGCGGCAGCAGATGTAGCATAAAATCAAGCCACTTACATAGCACTTATGGCCAAACTGTGAAGCTCGCACCATGGCGCTACTGAAAATCCTTGAGTACCCCGATCCCCGGTTGCGGATTACGGCCTCCCCCGTGCCGGCGGTCACGGGCGAGATCCGCCAACTGGCCGCCGACATGCTGGAAACGATGTATGCGGCTCCCGGCGTTGGCCTGGCCGCCACCCAGGTAGACCGCCATGTCCGCCTGATCGTCATCGATATCTCCGACACACGGGACCAGCCCCACGTGCTGATCAACCCGGAAATCCTCGCCCGGGAAGGTGCCGGGACCGGCGATGAGGGTTGCCTGTCTGTGCCGGGGGTTACCGAAGGGGTCGAACGGGCGGCGCGCGTCCGTGTGCGGGCCCTGGACACCGCAGGCAAGGCCCTGGAGTTCGAGGCGGACGGCTTGCTCGCGGTGTGCATCCAGCACGAGATGGATCACCTCGTGGGCAAGCTGTTTGTCGACTACCTTTCGGAACTGAAACGGCAGCGCCTGAAAAAGCGGGTCGCCAAGGCCCGGCGTCAGGACGGCGCGGCGAGTCCGACAGCGCCGGGCCCGTCCCGCGACCGGGCGCCAGTCATCTGAACGGTCGCGTGGTCTTTGCCGGGTCGCCGGCTTTTGCCACTCCCACGCTCCAGCGCCTGGCCGATCTTGGCCACCTGCCCGTGGCGGTGCTGACCCAGCCCGACCGCCCCGCTGGCCGGGGCCGGACGGTGGCGGCCGGGCCCGTCAAACAGCGCGCCCTCACGCTGGGGATACCGGTCCTCCAGCCCTTAAACCTCAAGACGGACGCCGCACAGGCGGAGTTGCGGGCGTTCGCGCCGGACCTGATCGTCGTCGTGGCCTATGGCCTCTTGTTGCCAGCCGCCGTGCTGGCCCTGCCGCGCCGGGGCTGCGTCAACGTGCACGCGTCGCTGCTGCCCCGGTGGCGGGGCGCTTCGCCCATCCAGGCCGCTATTCTCGCGGGCGATGCCGAAACCGGTGTCAGCATCATGCAGCTTGAGGCGGGGCTGGACACCGGGCCCGTCTATGCCACCGGAAGCCTGACCATTGGCGCCGACGAAACTGCCGCTGAACTGGAGGCCCGACTCGCCCTGCTGGGCGCCGATACGCTGGCACAGCTTCTAGCCCCCTTGCTTGCCGGGCAGCTAACCCCTACGCCCCAGCCCGCCGCTGGCGTCACCTACGCTCGCCGTATCAGCAAGGCGGAGGCCCGGATCGACTGGCAGGCGCCGGCCGTCGAGCTGGCCCGTCGGGTGCGGGCCTTCAGCTCCTGGCCGGTCGCGGAGACGCTGCTGGACGGCCAGCAGTTGCGTTGCTTCTCCAGTGAGCCGGCTGCAGACGGCCTCGCTGCCGAGCGCGTGCCCGGCACCATCGTCGCCACCGACGACGGGGGCATCCTCGTGCAGACCGGGTGGGGCCGACTGCGGCTGCGCACGGTCCAGCTGCCCGGCCGCCAGCGGGTGGCGGGCGCGGACT
>JBBQJK010000236.1:0-4596 GCA_038325835.1 Gammaproteobacteria bacterium | reverse complement strand
GTGGCAACACCTTCGGTTCGAACTTCCTGCCGTCCAGGTAGGCCCGGGTGGACTCCCGGAGTTCCTCCATCGCGGCGGCGCCGGCGCCCGACGCCGCCTGGTAGGTGGCGATGATGAGCCGTTTGATCCGGTTACGCCGATGAATGGGCCAGAGCGGGGTAATCGAGATGATCGCCGAGCAGTTCGGGTTGGCGATTATGCCGTGGTGGCTCTCAATGGCCTCCGGATTGATCTCAGGGACGACGAGAGGCACGCCGGGGTCCATCCGGTAGGCAGACGAGTTGTCCACGATGACCGTTCCTGCCCGCGCTGCCGCGGCCGCATAGCGCTTCGTCGTGGCGCTGCCCGCGGAAAATAGTCCGATATGCACACCGTTGAAGCTGTCTTCGGTCAGTTCCTCGACCTGGAGTTGCTTGCCGCGGAACTCCATTTTCCTGCCCACAGACCGCGCCGAAGCAAACAGCTTTAGCTCGCTCAGCGGAAAGGAGCGCTGTTCAAGGCAATGGAGCAACTCGACGCCCACGGCGCCGGTAGCGCCGACAATCGCGACGACCGGGTTGGATAGCTTCTTCAGAGTCATCATCTTCTCCGCACACGAAAAGGCCCCGGCGGATACCCGCGGGGCCTCGGGAATTCAAGGCGTGAAACATTAGCCGAGTTGGTTGCGACGGTAAAGCGGCAAGCCCGTTGCCAGAGCAATAAGGCCGGGAAAATCCCCGTGCCGTTGCCGCATAATCGGCCCATGTGCCTTATAGCCTTCAGGGAGTTTTCCGGTGATCCACGCGTTCCGAAGTTCCACGTTGTCTATCCTGTTCCTGCGTTCCGGCCTGGTCCTGGTTTCCGGCCTGGTCCTGGTTTCGGGTAGTGCGCTTGCCGCAGACAACTGGGCGATTGACACCTTCTGCTCGGAGGTCCAGCGGGTGACGGCTCAAACCAACGTCAAGGCCAACGTCAAGGCCAACGTCAAGGCCAACCTTACGGTGCACACGTCTGCCCTTGGCTACAGAAAGTCCAAGCCGGGCATCGAGCCCGTCGAGATCCACCAGTACCTCTCGCCGGATACAGCCGGCCGGCCGAAGATGATTTCCTGCAAGGTCAAGGCAGTCGATCACCTCCGGTCAGTTTACGGTCCCGGAGCCGCTGGCAGGCAGGGGACCTGCGAGCAGGTGACGCGGAGCATCGTCGATCAGGAGCGCCGCCGCGTTGGCGCCGGCGCCCCGGCTGTCCGGATCGATCCTGAGGAACAGGTCTGGACTGGTAGCAGTTATCTCGCGCCCTTCCAGCTGATCAGCAGGGACTCCTCCGGCACTCTGCACGTGCACACGCGTTTCATGCGGATCGACTGGGACGACTGGCGGTGGTACGTCATGCCCAACAAGGTCCGGGGTCACCTCTACTGCCACCTGATCGCGCCGGAGTACCTGGCGCGGATTCTGAAGGGCGAATCTCCAGATATGCAGGCCATCGAGATCCTGCCCGAACCGGACGCCGGGTGAGCAGGAGGTGGGAAGCGGCGCCCGGGGACGTCTAGGGACCGAAGCCCGAGAAACCGAGTATCGCGAGCGACAGCATCCCGACCGTGATGAGGCTGATGGCAGGGCCCCGCAGCGCTGCCGGTACCGGAGCCTGCTCTAGGCGCGGTCGCAGGCTCGTAAAGAGAATCAGAACCAGACTGAACCCCAGGCCGGCACCGAGACCCAGGGCGATAGCGCCCGCCAAGCTGTTGGAGGCACCGGTCGTCAGCAGCGCCACGCCGAGCACTGCGCAGTTGGTCGTGATCAGTGGCAGCTGCGCTCTGAGACGGCGCAGCAGAAGGTTTGCGCCCTGGACGACAAGAAGGGTCAGCACCAGGAAGGTGATGATGCGCAGGTAGGGCAAGCCATAGGGCACCAGTACCCACTGATGGACCAGGTAGGTCAGGCCGGCAGTGATGGTCAGGACGCCGGTCGTGGCCAGCGACACGTCCCTGACTGCCCCAACGGGCGGCTGGTTGGCCAGTACCGGGCACAGCCCCAGCAGACGAACCAGCACGACGTTGTTCACCGTGGCGGCGGTGACGGCAATGAGCAGGAGTTCTGTCATCAGGTTACTCGAGTGCCTGCCGGTGCCGGGGCGTCGGGTCCGACCAGGAACAGTTCCGTGTCGCCACCTGCCGCAAGCACCATGCCCTGGGAAATGCCGAAGCGCATTTTTCGCGGCTTGAGATTGGCGACCAGAATGACCTGCCTGCCGACGAGGTCTGCTGGTGCATAGGCGGACTTGATGCCCGACAGGACTGTCCGCTGCTCCGTGCCGATGTCCAGTGTGAGGCGCACCAGCTTGTCAGCGCCTTCCACGGCTTCCGCCTGGAGAACGGTTGCGATCCGCAGATCCACCTTCTGGAAGTCAGCGAGCTCGATTTCTGTAACGCTGGGCTTTGGGGCTCCTGCTTGTGCCGGATTTGCGGAGTCGGGCGGGGGCGTTTCCATTGAATCTTCTACCATGCGGGAGACGGCGCCCGGATCAACCCGGACGAGGAGAGGTTCGTAGACAGCGATGCGCGAACCCAGAAGAGGGATCGTCCGGCCAACCCAGCTGAGCGGCCCGATCTGAAGAAAGGCCCCAGTTTGCGCCGCGACACGCGGTAATACGGGAGCGAGATACGTCATCAGCACCCGGAACAGGTTCAGGCCCTGCGTGCAGACAGCCTGCACGCGGGGCAGCGTGGCCTCGTCTCTGGCCAGTACCCAGGGCTTCTGGTCGTCGATGTACTTGTTGGCAGCATCTGCGAGCAGCATGGTCTCGCGCATAGCCCGGCCGTAGTCGCGCTGGTCGTAAGCCCCGGCGATGCTCTCACCGGCGGCAACAAACGCCTGGTAGAGCCGCGGGGAATCCAGCGCGTCGGCCAGTTTCCCGTCGAAACGCTGGCTGATGAAGCCCGCGCAGCGGCTGGCGAGGTTGACTACCTTGCCCACCAGATCTGCGTTCACGCGCGCCACGAAGTCGTCCAGACTAAGGTCGATATCGTCCAGGCCGGAGCCCAGCTTGAACGCGTAGTAATAGCGCAGGTACTCGGGATCCAGATGCTTGAGGTAAGTCGTCGCGGCAATGAAGGTGCCCCGCGACTTGGACATCTTTTGCCCGTTAACGGTCAGGAAGCCGTGCACGTGCACTGCTGTGGGCTTCCGGAAGCCGGCGCCTTCGAGAAGTGCCGGCCAGAACAACGTGTGGAAGTACAGGATGTCCTTGCCGATGAAGTGATGGAGCTCAGTGGTGCTATCCGGGCCCCATGCGGCGTCGAACTCGCTGTCGGGTCTGCCGGTTTTCTGCAGCCAGTTCCTGTGACTGGCCATGTAGCCGACTGGCGCGTCGAGCCAGACATAGAAAAATTTGTCTTCCGTGCCGGGAATACGGAAGCCGAAATACGGAGCGTCCCGCGAGATGTCCCAGTCGCGGAGTCCTGCCGTGAACCACTCCAGCAGCTTGCGGGCGACACTCTCGTGAACGTGCCCGCTGGCCAGCCAGTTCTTGAGGCTCTCCTCAAACGCCGCCAGCTGGAAAAAGTAGTGCACTGAGGCCTTTTCGACCGGCGCAGCTCCGGAGACGACGGAACGGGCATTCCTGAGTTCCGCTGGCGAATAAGTAGCGCCACAACTCTCGCAGCTGTCGCCGTACTGGTCCGGTGTATCGCACACAGGGCAGTTGCCGCGAATGAAGCGGTCCGGCAGAAACATGCCCGCTTCAGCGTCATAGGCCTGCTGAATTACCCTCTGGGCGATCAATCCCCTGGCACTGAGTCGAGCGTAAAACTGCTCAACCAGCACCCGGTTTTCCTCGGAATGCGTGGTGTAGTAGTTGTCGAATGCCACCCGAAAGCCGGCAAACGCCTCCTGATGCTCGGCACGGAAGCGTTCCACCAGGACCTCAGGGGCTACGCCGGCATCCCGTGCCTTGAGCATGATCGGCGTGCCGTGGGCATCACTGGCGCAGAGATACGTGACTGTATGGCCTGCCAGCCGCTGGAAGCGGACCCAGATGTCGGTTTGCACGTACTCCACCAGGTGTCCGATATGGATCGGACCGTTGGCGTAGGGCAGGGCGCTGGTTACGAGGATTGTTCGGGAAGGAGAGGGCACGCCGCATTATAAGGCGCTTAGACGAGTTCCTTCACGTCTTCGAAGCGGCGCTTTTCCAGCGCCGACTCATAGGCGGTCTTGCCGGTGATCCGGCCCTGGTCCAGCAGATCCTTGAGTGCCGAGTCCATGGTCCGCATGCCAATGCGGGCACCACCCTGAATCGCCGTTTCCAGCTGCTCCAGCTTGCCCTGCCGGATGAGATTGGAAACGGCTGGCGTGTTCACCATGATTTCCAGGGCAGCTACCAGTCCCGGCTCGCCCTTGCGCGCCACGAGTTGCTGGGAGATGACCCCTCTAAGGGAGGTCGAGAGCATCGTGCGGACGTGGGACTGCTTGTCCGTGGGGAAGGAATTGATGATCCGGTCCACGGTCTGGCCCGCGCCGTTGGTGTGCAGCGTACCCATCACCAGGATGCCCATCTCGGCCGCCGTCACCGCGATGCTCATGGTCTCGTAGTCGCGCAGCTCGCCGACCAGGATCA
>JBBQJK010000235.1:0-4649 GCA_038325835.1 Gammaproteobacteria bacterium | reverse complement strand
GCAGACCGCCGCGTTGCTGATTCCCGGCAAGAGCATCGCGTTGCTGCATGGCGAGTCACTGTCCCGGGTCAAACTCCAGTCTCTGCTCGATAACGCCAGGGACGCCGCGGCAGACGCGGAAGGCAGCGATCTGTCGACGGTGCCAGTCAAGGGCGCCGCTGGCACGTCCATCGGCGTGCTGGTGCTGCAGGGCTGGAAGGGTCCTGAGTTCAGTGCCCGGCGCCGGGCCCGGGTGGCACGCTACGTCGTCACGCATATCGAGTCTGTTCTGGCCCGGGCCTACGACGGCCTCACCGGACTGAGTTCCTGGCCCGTCTTCGAACTGCTGATGACGGCCACCATGGTGCGCAGCGTCGGTCACCCACCGACCCTCATGTACCTGGATATCGACCGCCTGCACGTGGCTAACGACAGTCTGGGTCGGGACGTGGGCGATCAGGTGCTGGCCAGTCTCGGACTGATCCTGCGCGAAGAACTGGCGGGCCACGCGACTACCCGGATCGCCAGCGACCGCTTTGCCGCGCTGTTGATGGACACCGACCAGGAAACCGCCCGGCAGCTCGGCGAACGGGTCGCAGCCCGGTTCCGTCAGCTGGTCTTCGGGCAGGGGGACCGACTCTATCGGCCGTCCGTCAGTATTGGCATCGCGTGCGTCAGTGATGTTGAGATGCCGGCGGCGGCGGCTGACGGTTCTGTAGACGGCGGTGCCCTGGCAACGGCCCAGGTCGCCTGCTCCGCGGCCAAGGATCGGGGCCGGGACCGGGTGGAGATCTACCAGTCTGCGGACCTGTCGATTGTCCAGCGCTTCGACGATATTCACCTGGTCGGCCATATCAGCAACGCGATTGAGCGCGGGCGGCTGGCCCTGCTGGGGCAGCCCATCGTCGCCGTGAAGCCGGATGGTGGCACCAATGACCGCCCCTATTTCGAGGTCCTCGTGCGGCTGCTCGGCGACGACGGCCGGCAGATGCTGCCTGCCGAGTTCCTGTCGGCGGCGGAGCGCTACCAGCTGATGGAGGCACTGGATCGCTGGGTCGTGGCCAGCACGCTGGAACTCATCGGGCGCGACGCGCCCAGGCTGCAGGCTGCCGGGGCCCGGTTTGCCATCAATCTGTCCGGTCAGAGTCTCGGCAGCGAACCATTTCTTGGCTTCGTGCAGCAGCAGCTCGAGCGCAGCGGTGTGCCGCCGGGCATGGTCTGCTTCGAGATTACGGAGACGGTGGCCGTCGCTAATCTGCAGCGCGCCCAGACCTTCATGCAGACCCTGCGCCGGACCGGTTGCCATTTCTCGCTGGATGACTTTGGCACCGGGCTCAGTTCCTTCGCCTACCTGAAGCTCTTTCCCGTGGACACGCTGAAGATCGACGGGAGCTTCATCCGGGACCTGTCGACCAACGTCGTGTCCCAGTCCATGGTGGCCGCCATTGCCGAAGTGGCGCGGGTGATGCGCCTGGATACAGTGGCGGAGTTTGTCGAGAACGAGGCCACCCTGAGCCTGCTGGGCAAGCTGGGCATTACCTGGGCCCAGGGCTACTTTCTGGGTGAGCCAGCCCTCTTGTCCCAGGGCATCGCCAGCCTGCTGGCCTCGTCCCCGGCAGCCAAAGCAGCCCGGTCTGCGGACCAGCGGCGCGGCTGAATCTGGCGACAGCAGTCGGACCGGGGGATAATCCCGCCGGTTCCCGCCATTGGTGATTCAGCCATGCACCGCATTCTGCTCTTCCCCCTTCTCCTCAGCGGTGTGCTGGGTAGCCTGCACAGCAGCGTCAGCCTGGCCCAGGCCATTCCCACGCGGGACCAGCTGGTCGCCGCGGACTACCAGAAGGGGCGTACGGCGTTTCTCCAGCGCTGCAGTGCCTGCCACACGCTGGCGGACGGGGGCAGTAATCTGCTGGGCCCGAATCTCTGGGGCATCATTGGCCGCAAGGCGGGCACCAGCCCGGGATTCGCCGCCTCGCCCGCTCTCAGTAGCGCCGACTTCACCTGGGACGTGCCCCGGCTCTGGGAATTCGTGGCCGGGCCGGAGAAAATGATTCCCGGCACGCGGATGTTGATTCCGGAGCCGGTGCCGGAAGCCGACCGCACGGCACTCCTCTCGTTCATGGTGCTGGAGACCGGCGCGGCGGACTGGCCCAGGCCCGCCGCGGCGAGCGCTACGTCGACGATTGATCGCAGCAAGCCTCTGGCCGAGCGCTACCCGAGCTTCTTCAACCACCTCATGACCAACACCACCCGCTACCGCATGGAGACCCCCTCCGGGGAGGTGCGCTTCGACACCTACTTCAATGCGGACGGGTCGGTGTCATCCAGCGAGAAGTCCATCCGCGGTTTCTGGAATACCGTGGAGCGCAAGGGCATGGAGTTTTTCTGTTACGCACTGGACGGCATTCCGGGCAAGCCTTCGCAGCTTGTCGAGTGCTTCCCAATCGCCGCGATGGCGATTCCCCGCTTTGCCGAACAGCTGTGGACTTCGAAGCCGACTGAGGGTGTGACGCTCCACGGCGGCATCATGGCAGGGCGCCCGTAGGAGCGCCTTGTAGGAGCGCCTTGTAGGAGCGCCTTGTAGGAGCGCCTTCAGGCGCGATCAATACCGTTCGCGCCTGAAGGCGCTCCTACCGGCAACGCCACCGGCTCGGTCTGCCGGACCGCGACGATGCGCTGGCGAACGGCAGGGCGGGGCTCTTCTTCGCTGCCGTGCTCGTAGGCGACCACCTGGAGCGCGCCGCCCAGCGCGGCCAGGAGTTCGCCGGGGGCCAGCAGAAACTCCGGATTGCGGGGTCGCCCCAGGCGCTCGTTGCCTGCCGCGAAGGTCTCCATAATCAGCACTCCCCCAGGCATCAACGTCCCGGCCAGGGCCGGGAAATGCGCTCGGTGCAGGTAGTTGGTGATCACGATGCCGGCGAAGCTCTCCGGCGCGAAAGGCCAGGGTAGTGTTTCCAGATCCCTGTGCAGGACCTCAATACCGGCCTCAATACCAGGGAGCCCCGCGAGGTTCCGCAGCGCGTCGCCGTCGATGTCGACAGCCGTTACCGGGTGACCGCGACGCGCGAGCAGCCGGGCATGGCGGCCAGCCCCGCAGGCCACATCGAGCACCGGGCCACCGGCAGGAATGAGTCCTGCAAAGCGCAGAACCCAGGCCGAGGGTTCACCGGGAGAGAGGGCGGGTCGGTCGAAGCTCTGCATGCCGTTCACCCCGTCCGGGGCCAGTCAGTGCGCCAAAAAAAAGACCCCGCCAGATGGCGGGGTCTTTGCTCAGGTCAGATCTCCCGATACGGCGCGGCGCCGCAAGTTGATCAGGCGCGGCGACGGCGCCGCAACAGCGGCAGCGCCCCCAGGAGCGACAGGCTCCACAGGTCCACCGCACTGCCACCACCGGGCAGCTTCAGGGCGTCGTCCACCGCCGTGACGGTGATGCTGAAGGTTCCGGTGTCGGTGGAGCCGTCCCCATCCGTGGCGGTCACCACGCAGCTGTCCGTCCCGGAGTAATCCGCCGCGGGCGTGTAGGTCAGCGTGGGCGCAGCGGCCGTCCCCGTGATGACGCAATTGCCGTTGCTGGCAGGGGTGGTTACCGCCACCGTGCCAATCGTGCCGTTCCCCGGAGTGAGCGCCAGGGCCTGCGCCGTGCTGGCCCGGTTCTGCTCCGTCGTGATGGTGCCGTCCTGGAGGACCGGGGTCACGTTGGGAATCGTCACCGTAATCACGCCGTCGGGCGAGGAAACATCCGCGTCGTTATCCGTGATGACGTAGCCAATCGTCGCGGTGCCCGTAAAGAAGGGCGGTGCGGCGCTGGGCGTGAACGTGATCGTGGTGCCAGCGACCGTTGCGGTACCCGTGCCGGCGGCCGGCGGGGCGCTGATCGAGACCACACTGGGAAGGTTGCCTGCCACGTAGCCAACCAGGGTGGCAACGTTCACAGTGCCGGCCGTCCCCGGGCCCGGGGCCGCGCCCAGGGTGGAGATGGAGATCGTACCGTTCGGCGCGACCGGACTCGTGTCGGCTGCAACCGTCACGGTGATGGTGCCAGCGTCGGTCTCAGCGCCGCTCGTGCAGGAGTAGACGATCGTGTCTGAGCCCGCAACCCCCGTCGAGTTGTAGTTGATCGTCTGCGTGGGCACGGAGCCCACGACCGTCGCCGTGCCCAGCGTGGGAGGGGTATCAATGCTCACGGTGACCGGACCGGTAAAATTGACGCAGTTGCCCGCCGCGTTCAGGGAGTTGGTGGTGCTGCCCTGGAGGACGCTGGAGGCGAAATCCCGGGCGTTGGGGCCGAGACCTTCCGCGACCCCCGTGAAGTTGATCGTGCTGGTGGCGACGGAGTTGTCGTAACCGACCTCCAGCACCGGATCACTGAAGGCGCCGATGAAGTACTCCTGGGTCCAGTAGACCAGGGCCGAGGTGATCTGACCCGAGCTGTTGGTCGAGATCTTCATGATCAGGTTGTCGAAACCGGGATCCTCGCCAGCACCCCAGATCAGCGAGCTGATCGCGCAGTCATCGGCGGCGCCGTTATTCGTGTCGCAGGAGGCGCCGGTAAATATGGCCGTGGTCCTGGCACCCACGTTGCCCGTGGGGTTGGCCGGTGGCGGCTGGACCGGTGTAAAGGCGGGGTCGCCCAGGATGCCCGACCGCTCAACGCCGACCGAGCCGGCCGG
>JBBQJK010000234.1:0-4657 GCA_038325835.1 Gammaproteobacteria bacterium | reverse complement strand
CAAAGCCCGCGTGACAACGTCAGCGGGAGGCCTCTAAACTCTGTCCCGCCACTTTCACCGCGAGATCCACCCCATGAGATCGACCCTTCTCGCTCTGGCGTTGACCACCGCAGCCCTCTCCTCCCTGGCTATCGCCCAGGTCAATCCGGTGTTTTCGGACCTCAATGAGGCCACTGAGGAGGCACGCTCTGTCCTCCAGACCGAGCGCAAGACCATCGTCGCCCAGGGGCTTGCGCTGTCGGTGGATGAGGAGAAGGCGTTCTGGCCCGTCTATGACCGGTACATGACCGACCTGAAGGTCGCTGGTGATCTGCGCGTGAAGGTCATCAGCGACTATGCCGCTAGCTATGAGGACCTTACTGACGACACGGCCCGGGAACTGCTGGCGAATTCCCTGAAGTACCAGGAGAAGATCCTGGACATCCGCAAGAGCTATGTCCGCAAGTTCCGGAAGGTGTTGCCCGAAATCAAGCTGGTGCGGTTCTATCAGATCGAGAACAAGATCGATGCCATCACCAATTTTGTCCTCGCCCGGGAAATTCCACTGGTGCCTGCCGCGCCGACCTCCCGGCCCATCGCACCACCGGGGCGCCAGTAGTCAGGGGCTGGCATCGACGTGCTGCGGATTCTTCAAACCCGAGAGCCGCGTTAGCGGGAGGCAATGGGCACCATCGCCAGACACAGCTTCGTCTTACTCGCCACCGGGGCTCTCTGCGCCAGCTGCGGTGGCAACTCCGTGGCGACAGACCAGGCCTTCGCCGATGCCCTGATCGCCCGCGAACTGCAGCCGCCGCTGACGTTCGAGGAGGTCCGCACGGTTCTTGCCCGCCATGACGCCAATGCGGTCCTGCAGACGGGCTGCAGTCTGGTCAAGGGCACGCAGACGGACTGCGCCTACAGCACCATCACTCTGATTCCCCTGCCCCGCAATCACTGGTGGCGGGGTCAGGGCGACCTGCAGGTCTCGATGATCTTCGATGCGCAGGAGCAGCTGGTGTCCGTGGCTTACGAGCTGACCTACCCGGGTGGCTCCTAGCGAGTCACTTACCGGGACTCTGGCCCGGAAGGCCCGGCCGGTGGCGAGTGCTCAGACAGGGCACGCTCGACCTCTTCATCCGACATCGCAGCGATCTCGCGCTGCAAGTCCAGCGTTCCGGCTCGCTGGGTGGCTAGTACCCGTTCGACGGCCTCTGCAAGTTCCGCGATAGTCGGGTGATGAAACAGCGCCGTCGCCACCAGTTCGATGCCCTGCTCCCTGTTGATCGCGGCCACAGCCCGGATGCCACTGAGCGAGTCCCCGCCCAGGGCAAAAAAGTTGTCGTCGAGGCCCAGCTTACTGACGCGGAGGATCCCGCACAGGACTGACTCAAGCGCACGCTCCAGCTCGGTAACTGCCGGCCGGAAGTCGGCTGCAAGTAGATGCGAGAGGCGCTTCTCCAGCGTGCTGCGCTGAACTTTCCCGGTAGCCCCCTTCGGAATCTCGTCGACGAAAATGACCCGGGAGGGAATCTTGTAACCGACCAGCCGGGTGAACAGGAAGTCCCGCAGCGCCGGTGCGTCGATAGGGGAGCCCACCCTGCGCACGACCACAGCGACCAGATCCTCACCCAGCGTCGGATGGGCAACGCCAAACGCGGCCGCCTGGGCCACGTCCTCGTGCTCCAGCAGTGCTTCATCCACCTCCCGGGGCGAGACTTTTTCACCGCCACGATTGACGACTTCCTTCAGCCGCCCGGTGATGAACAGGTAGCCGTCCTGATCCAGGCGGCCCAGATCCCCGGTGCGAAACCACCCGTGGGTAAAGGCGGTGACCGTGGTACCGGCCTCGCCGCCGTAGCCGGACAGCACGCCCGGGCCGCGAATCACCACCTCCCCGGTCTGGTCCGGTGCCACGAGCGTCCCCGAGGCGTCCATGAGGGCAATCTCTGCGCCGGCAGGCAGGCCGACCGAACCCGGTTTACGCAGCCCTGGCGGCAAGGGATTGCTGGCCATCTGGTGGGCGGCTTCCGTCATGCCATAGGCCTCGATGACGGGCGCACCGGTGCCCGCTTCGAGCCTGCGCATGGTTGCCGGCGATAATGCGGCTGACGACGAACGGATGAACCGGAAGCGGTGCCGGGGCAGCCGCGTCCGGTACTGATCGGCCATCGACGCCACAATCTGGTGAATGGTGGGAACGGCGGAGTACCAGGTCGGCGCAAATTCCTCCACCCAGTCGAGAAACGCGGCATCACTGAAGCCCCGCGTACACACCACACTCGAACCCGCCGTGAGGGAAGCCAGCAGAACACCCACCAGACCATGGATGTGAAACAGTGGCATGACATTCAGGCAACGATCAGCCGGTTCCAGAGCCAGGCCTTTGGCAATGCTATGTGCCGAAGCCATGAGATTGGCCTGGGTGAGCGGCACGAGCTTTGGCTTTGAAGTGGTACCCGACGTGTGCAGGATCAGCGCAATGTCGCCGGGGTCCGGAAAAAACGCCGGCATTCCTGCCGGTGGCGGAGCGGGCACAACGTCTGCCGCCTCGATCTCGACCACGGTCAGGCCCAGGTCCCGCGCTGTCTGCCGCACAGGATGGTCGGAATCCTTTTCCAGGACCAGGTACCGGGCCCGGGTGTCCTCCAGGTAGAAGCGCATTTCCTCTGCAGGCAAGGCGGCGTTGAGCGGCACGCAGATACCGCGGGAGGCCACGGCAAGAAAACCCAGTGCAGCCTCGGGACCATTCGGCAGCACCGTCGCCACAGCAGTACCCGACGCCGCACCCGCTGAATCCAGCCGACTGGCCAGCACCCGAGCCTGCTGCCAGAGCGCGCCATAGGTCAGGGGTGCCCGCCGAGGCGCAAGCAGAGCAAGCGCTTCCGGTTGCTCCCGGGCCCGGGTTTCGAGAAGCCTTGCCAAGGTTATTACCGGGGTCATTGCCAGGATCACCATGCAGGTCGGACAGACATCACATTCTGGCGCTTTTTCCGGTCGGCATCGCGCCGGTCTGCGCTCCCCGGAGTGTATTCTGTGAGGGCGATGACGCTGCCTCCCCAAGTCACAAAACCGTTCGTCCAGGGAGAGGTCATGAGCCCGTGGAATCCCTGAACAGTCGCATGGCGACCGGCGCTGCCTGGATGGTCCTGCTACGGATCAGCGATCGCGCTATCGGGCTCATCAGCACCGTCGTCCTGGCACGCCTGCTGATGCCCGGGGATTTCGGTCTCATTGCCATCGCGGCGGCCGTGATCGGCATGCTCGAAGTGCTCGGAGCGGTCGGCCTCGATGTGGCATTGATCCAGAGGGCCGACGCGCGACGGGAGCACTTCGACACGGCCTGGACATTTCACGTGCTGTTTGGGCTCGTCGCAGCACTGGTGGTTGCGGGCATCGCCCAGCCGGTCGCTTCGTTCTACGCGGACCCGCGCCTGGTTTTGGTCATGCTGATGCTCGCGGCTACGTCGGCGCTACAGGCCTTCGAGAACATCGGCGTCGTTGCGTTCAGGAAGGAACTGGAGTTCAACCGGGAATTCAGCTATCGAATCACCCAGCGGGTGTTGACGACGTTCCTCGTCACTCTTCCCCTGGCGTTCGCGCTCAGGAATTACTGGGCCCTCCTGATCGGCAGCCTGGTCGGCGCGGGCATCAGGGTGGTGTTGAGTTATCGTCTGCATCCCTATAGACCCCGGTTTTCCCTGGTGGCCTTCGGGGAACTCATGGCCTTCTCAAAGTGGTTTCTGCTCACCAGCATCATCGAGTTTCTCTACGGGCGGATGGCCGGTCTGATCATCGGGAGGTGGTCGGGCCCGGCAGCGGTGGGGGTCTACTCGCTCGCCGGCGATGTAGCCACCCTGGCGACGCGGGAGATCTCCGCGCCGGTGCAACGTGCAGTATTCCCTGGCTACGCTAAGCTGAGCGGCGATCGCCGGGAACTCCGGCGCGTTTTCCTGAAGGCTACTTCGATCCTTCTGCTGCTCGTCGTGCCCTGCGGTATCGGTGTCAGCCTGCTCGCCGAGCCCATCGTGATGATCATCCTCGGAGCACAGTGGACTGCAGCTATTCCGCTCGTCCAGATTCTCGGGATCAACGGCATCCTCACCGTGCTTCTGAGCAGTGCCCACTATGTGAACCTGGCGGTAGGCATGGCGCGCTCGACCAGCCTGGTGCTCGCCGCACATTCGGCAATTACACTTCCGCTGATGGTCTGGTCAGTCCCCGACTATGGCGCCCAGGGCGCAGTCGTAGCCATGCTCGTCGCCTCGCTGCTGACCGCGCCCTTCAACTACTACCTGATCGGCAAGGCAGTCGACTTTGGCTTTGCTGAGCTCAAGGGGCTGCTGTGGCGCCCCCTGGCGGGCGGCATCGTGATGAGTGGCGTCGTTATGGCGGTTCAGCACCAGTGGCTGCTGCCGGCTGGTACGGCGCTGGCGCTGGCCTATGCGGTGGCCCTTACCACCTGTGGGGCGGCAACCTACTGCGCAACGGTGTATCTCCTCTGGCGGCCCGGGAGCGATCCGGCCAGTGGCGAAGCCTGGGTGCTGGAGCGCGCAGCGGCACTTGCCGGCCGGTCCCGCGCCAGACTGGGACTTCGCTAGGCCCATGACACAGGAGAGCCAACCCGTTACCCCGGGCGCGCCACCCTCGAAACGGCAACTGTTGCTGGAGTTGCGCCTGA
>JBBQJK010000233.1:0-4675 GCA_038325835.1 Gammaproteobacteria bacterium | reverse complement strand
TTCAGCTGCAGGGCCGCGTCCCGGGAGAGGGCCCGAAAGCCGCTGACCACGTCTGGCACTTCCGTTTCCGACAAGGCGCGCACCACCGCGCTGCCCGTGCGCTGCAGCTGTTTTTTCAGGGGCGAGAAGTGGGGCACCCGGTCGGTCTGCCGGTCGCCGATCACGATGTCGGCCTCACCCCGCAGGATCGGCCCGCAGAGCGCGGCGATGCCCTTGCCATCATACTGGTTGTCGCCATCGGTGTTGACGATGAGGTCCGCGCCCAGGCGCAGGCAGGCGTCGATGCCGGTGCGGAAGGCGCGGGCCAGGCCCCGGTTGGTCTTGTGCCGGATCACCCAAGTGGCCCCGTGCTCGGCCGCCACCGCGGCGGTGCGATCCGTGCTGCCGTCGTCGATCACGAGGATCTCGATCGTGTCGATGCCCGGAATCTGCCGGGGAATGCCGGCGAGTACCTGGGGCAGGTTGGCCTCTTCGTTGAGGCAGGGAATCTGCACGATCAGTTTCATGGTGGCGCCCAGCTTATACGCTGACCCGCTGCGGGGGCAGCGCCGCGTGCACATCGAACCACTCGCTGCGCCAGCCGGCTGCCAGTTCCTGATCGGCGGCACGCAATTGCGCCCAGAGGTCGAGCAGCGTCTTCACGTCCAGCCAGGGTCCGGGCAGGTCGGCACCGAAGGCGCCGCTGGAGCCCGCAGGAAAACGCCAGTCGCCACACCGCCGGGGCTGCAGGCCGTGATCAATGCCCCGCACGACGCGGTTCACCCTGCCCCACAGCCCCGCCGCCGCCGCCCGCCGGCGCAAGGCAATTTGCCGAGGCAGGTTGGCGGTGGTGATCTCCCGCAGGTCGTTCTGCCGGATGCACTTGAAGCCCGTGTAGCCCAGTTCGCCCAGGGCCCGCAGGTCGGCATCGCCGCGGCGCAGGTCCAGCTCGATCGACAGGTAAGCGGGCGTGCTGCCCGCCGCGAGCCCGGTGACGCACAGGCTGTCGTTGCCCTCGATGTCCACCTTCAGGTACCAGGGCACACCGTGCTCGGCCAGCACGGCACCGATGGGCAGGCACGGCACCTGGACCCGCTCGATGGGCGTGTCGGCGCGCTGGACCAGATCGAGATGAAAGGAACTGAGCACGTCCAGGTCGGACGCGATATAGAACTCGGCCTCGCCCTGCTCGGCGGCGATGCCGACCGGGAGAATCCGGAGGCGGCCTGAGCGGAGCGCGTCGGCGAAGCGCTGCTCGCCCTGGGCCACCAGCCGCGGATTGGCCTCGATGGCCACCACCCGGTAACCCTGGTGCAGGTAGTAGGCGGTGTCGTTGCCGTTGTGCATGCCGACGTCGATCACCAGGGTCTTGTTGGGCGTCATCGGCCGATCTTGCGCACTGGGACGGGCTTGGAACTTAGCACAGGCGCCCTCCGGTAGACTGTGTGCGAGGGGGCAGATTCCGGCCGATGAAGATCCTGATTACTGCGTCCACATTCCCGCGCCGGGCCAACGACACACTGCCCACGTTTGTGCTCGACCAGGCCGTGGCCTTGCGGGCCGCGGACCCGGCGCTCGAGATCCACGTGCTCGCCCCCCACGACGCCGGCGCCGCCAGGGAGGAACTGCTGCAGGGTATCCCCGTGCACCGCTTCCGCTACGCCTGGCCGGAGAGTGCCCAGCGCCTGGTGTATCCCGCCATCCTGCCGAACCTGCGGGCGTCGCCCGGGCTGATCCTGCAGGTGCCGTTGCTGTTCGGCGCAGAATTTCTCGCGCTCTGGCGACTCTGCCGCCGCCTGCGGCCCGACCTGCTGTATTCCCACTGGTTCACGCCCCAGGCCGTCACGGGCGCGCTGGTGGCCGCGCTGCTGGGGATTCCCCACGTCTTCACCACCCATTCTTCCGACGTGGCCGTGTGGCACCGGGTGCCCGGGCTCGGGCCGCTGATCGTGCGCGCCGTGGTCCGGCAGGCCGCGGCGGGCACGGCTGTCAGCCGGCGCACGCTGGCGAAGCTCCGGAGTTTCTTTGCGGACGCCGAGTGGGCCACCGTGGCCCACAAGTTCCACGTGCTGCCCATGGGCGTGGAGGCGGCGCTCGGTGCACCCGTCGACACCGCCGTCCGGGCGCAGGCGCGGGCGGCGCTGGCCCTGGGTGAGCGACCCGTGCTGGTGTTTCTGGGCCGTCTCACCCCGAAGAAAGGTCTGCCGGTGCTGCTGGCGGCGCTCCGCCAGCTCGTGGCCACCCGCCCTGAACTGCTGCTGCTGATTGCGGGTGACGGCGAGCTGCGCCGCGACCTCGAGGGCGAGGTCAGCCGCGGTCTTGCCGGCCACGATCTGGCCGGCCACGTCCGCCTGCTGGGCCACGTGACCGGGGATCTCAAGCGGCAGCTGCTGCGGGCCGCGGACGTGTTAGTCGTGCCCTCGGTGGTGACCGCCGACGGCGATGCAGAGGGCTTGCCCGTGGCGCTGCTGGAGGGTCTCGCGGCGGGCCGGGTCTGCGTGGCCACCGACGCCAGCGGCGCGGACGACATCGTGACGAGCGGCGTCGACGGCTTCATCGTGCCCGCCGGCGACGCGGACGCGCTGCGGGCCTGCCTCATCGGGGTCCTTGAGCTGGATCCCGCGGCCCGGGCGCGGCTCGAGGCCCGGGCCCGGGAGCGCGCGGCCGCCTTTGCCTGGCCGGTACTCGCCGGGCGTTACCTCCGGCTGCTCCTGCCCGAGACCCGCTCAGGTCCGACGCCGTGAACGCATCATGAGCACGCCCCTCGTCACGGTCGTCATTCCCGTGTTCAACGGCGCGCAAACCATTGAACGCACGCTGGCGAGCGCATTGGCCCAGACGGTCACGGACCTGGAAGTGCTGGTGATCAATGACGGCTCCACCGACGACAGCGCCGACCGGGTGCAACGTTGCAGCGATCCCCGGGTGCACCTGCATCACTTCAGCAACGCGGGCCTGGCCGCCAGCCGGAATCGCGGCATCAGACTCGCCCGCGGTGAGTTCATCGCCTTTCTCGATGCGGACGATCTCTGGTTGCCCCACAAGCTGGCGCAGCAGCTGGCGGCACTGCGCAGCCACCCCGACGCCGCGCTGGCCTACGGGTTTTCGGATTGCGTGGACGCGGACGACCGGTACCTCGGCCACGGCAGTCACCTCGCGCACTCGGGGCGGGTGTACGAGCCGTTGCTGATCGCGAATTTCCTCGACAACGGTTCGACGCCGCTGGTCCGGGCCGCCGCGCTGGCCAGCGCATCGGGGAGCGCCGGCGTCTTCGACGAAACACTACCGGCGGCAGAAGATTGGGATCTGTGGCTGCGCCTGGCCTGGCATTTCGACGTGCAGTGCGTACCCGCCGTGCTCACCCTGTATCGGGTGCACGGCCAATCCATGTCGACCAACCTGCCGCGGCAGGAAGCGGCCTGCCTGCGCGTTCTGGAGGCCGGCCTGGCGCGCCTGCCGGCGGACAGCCACCGGGACGCCCTGGAGGCCGAGTGCCGGATGATGCTCAATCGCTACCTGGCGGGCCGGGCCCTGGCCACCGCACCGGACCGGCCGGCGGCGCGGCACGCCCTGCGCTATGTGGCGGGCTACCTCCGCTGGGCGCGGCTCAGCCTGAGTGCTGAGGGGAGGGAACATCTGGTGTGGAGCACCACCCAGTCGATTCGCGCGTGCCTGGTGCTGGTCTTACCCCGTCGGCTGGCCCACGCCGTGCTCGCCGGGCTGGCGACGCTGCGGCGGCGCCGGTAGGGATGGGCGGAGTTCTTCACTTCTGCTGCAGGAACACCTCAGGCTCGATCCCAGCCTGCTTGAGAATGGCACGCAGGGTTCCTTCGGGCATATCGCCGGGATGATTGGGGATAGTTGTGTAGCGGTTGGTCGCTGGGCTTTGCCAGATCTCGTGGCTGCCGGCGGCCTGACGGTGGAATTCAAGGCCCAGGGCTTTCAGCCGTCGGGTGATCTCGCGATAACGGAAACCGGCCAGCCGTCCCATCAAGTGGCCACGATCACCGAATAATCGAAAGACTCGGCCACGGCGGGCAGCGTCGACCCGGTTTGTGCCTCGAGCAACTTTTTCGCCACGTCCCGCGCAATCTCGATGGTCTCTTGAATCGTGCGTCCCTGGGCAATCAGCCCCTGCACGTCATTGCTGGTGGCCAGATACACGCCCTCCGGCAGCTTCTCGATGTGCAACTTAATCATGTGTTCCATGGATCCGGCTCGTTGGCGGAAGTACGGTGATTATAGGGCTGCCACCTGCGGGGCGGGCAATGATCGGGCCCCGTTTGGCGAACCCTGTGTGACAGGGGTCTGACGTCGTGCCGCGCGCCAATTGTTATCATTCGCCGCCATGCAGTCCTCCGCCCTTCTCGCCACGGCCCCGGCCGAACCCGCCCCCCTGGCACGGCTGCTGCAGCAGGATCGGGCGCAGGTGCAGACGGCTCTCGCCCGGGTGGACCTCAGGCTGCGGGATTTCCAGACGGTCACCCGCCTGCCCGCCCTGCGCTACCTGCTGACCTGCTGGACGGGCGTCGCGGTGCTGGCCTGGCTGTGGCAGCTGCTGCCGGACTACTGGTGGGTGCTGCTGATCCTGCCGCTGGGCATTCTCCAGCACGCCCTGCTGAACATCGTGCACGAGGCCTCCCACTATTCACTGCTGCCGGACCGGCGCTGGAACGACCGGGTGGCCGACCTGCTG
>JBBQJK010000232.1:0-4698 GCA_038325835.1 Gammaproteobacteria bacterium | reverse complement strand
GGTGTTCTGCGGGACACCTAGATGGATAGGGAAGAAACCCGTGGAGGAGACGACGGTCATCAACCGGGCGCCCGCCTGCCAACTCAAATAGCTCCCACCCCTTGACGTGACTGACAGTACATGGTGTAAGCTACGTCCATTGTCACTGACAACGGACGCTGGCTACCATGGAACCGATTCTATTAGGTGCTCTCCCCGACGAAATCCTGCAATGGCGCGGCACGGCCGCGGAACTGGCCGAGCAGTGCAACCGCCTGCTGCCCGCCATCGGGCTGACCGAGGACGCGGGCACGGCCAATGAGCGGCTGGTCCGCCACTACGTCCAGGTCGGGGTGCTGAGCCCGCCGGAACGGGAGGGGCGGGAGGCGGTCTTCGGGGTCGAGCAAATCAGGGAGTTTCTGACCGCCCGGCACCTGCTGCGGGACGGTTGGCCCCTCGCCAAGATCGCCGAGCTGGTCCGCAGCGCCGGGCCGGAGGGTCTCAGCCGCCTCGTGTCAGCGGAGCGGGCCCCCACCGCTGCAGAATCTGCGCTGGCACAGCTGCGGACGCAGCCCTCCGCCCCGCGCGCGACAAGAACCGGCGCGGCCCGATTCGAGCCGCCAGCGGCCAGCCTCGCGCAACCGCAGGCATCGTCGCGTTCCCAGGGCTCCGCACCCCCCGAGCAGTGGACGGCTGAGTCGCTCTCAATGAATTACGCGCCAAATGCGAGCGCACCCGAACCCCTGCGCCAGGCCACCGAGATCGCGCAACGCCGCATGGATCTGCACCGGACTCTGGTGGATCTCGGCAACCCGACGGGCAAGCCCGAGCGTCGCCGCGCGGTGCGACTCAGCCTGACGCCCTGGTGCCACGTGGTCGTGGACAGTCACGAATTGAATGCGATGCCGGCCGACACGCCGGAAATTTTGGGCAATGCCCTGACCCACGCGCTCCATGAAGAGCGCCTTCGCCGAGGAGAGAAAAAATGACCACACCAAAGCTCATCATCACGCCGCGCAAGCCTGCCGTCCTCGCGGATTTTGCGACCACGCAAGACGTCCTCGTCCGCCTCCAGGCGCCGGATGCGCCGGCAGAGGCGCTGCCGACCCGGGGTCCGCTGCATCTCGCATTGGTCATCGACCGCTCCGGCTCCATGGCCGGCAAGCCGCTCGCCGAAGCCCGGCGCGCCGCGACCTTTGTCATTGACGGCCTTGCGTCCCAGGATCGCGCTGCGCTGGTGGTCTATGACGACAAGGTCGAGACGCTCGTGCCGCTGACCGGGCTCGAGGACCGGGCTACGTTGCGGCAGGCGATCAGCCGCATCGACGACGGGGGTTCCACTAACCTGCACGGTGGCTGGTTTGCCGGTGCGGAGGCCCTGGCGCCGGCGACGGCACCGGGCATCATCTCGCGGGTCATCCTGCTCTCGGACGGTTGCGCCAACGCGGGTCTCTGCGACCCCGCTGCCATCTTCGCCCAGTGCCGCGGTCTCGCCGACACGGGGGTCACCACCTCCACCTACGGTCTCGGGAGCTCTTTCAATGAGGACCTGATGATCGGCATGGCGCGGGCGGGGCAGGGGAACTCCTACTACGGCCAGACCGCCGAGGACCTGATGGACCCGTTCCGCGAGGAGTTCGCACTGCTGAACGCCCTGTGCGCCCGGCGTCTCGTGCTGACGCTCCAGCCGGCGGCCGGCGTGACCACCGAGGTGCTGAATGATTACACCCTCACCGACGGCGGCTGGCAGCTACCGGACCTGGCTTACGGTGGTGAGGCGTGGGCGCTGGTGCGACTCACGCTGACAGCGCGTGCCGCATCCGCCGAGCCTTCCGCCCTGCTGACAGTCGGCTTGCGCTACGCCGACCTGGCCGGTGAGCCGCGCGTCGTGCAGCCAACGCTGTTCGCGCTCCCGGCCGTGCCGGCGGGTGCCTTTGCGGCCCTGGCGGAAGACGCGCTCGTCGCCCGCCGCGCCGGTGAACTCGAAGCTGCCCGCCTGCAGCGGGAAGCCCGGGCGGCGGCGCAGCGCCGCGACTGGGCGAGCGTGGATCGGCTGGTCGTGCAGACCCGCGCGCTGGGTGAGAGCAATCTGTGGGTCGCGGACGTGGCGGCGGAGATGAGCACGCTGGCCAAGGGTCGCGACGAGATGCGGTTCGCCAAGGAGTCCGCTTACAGCGCGCAGCGCATGTCGAACCGGCTGGCGCCGAGCTGTGAGGCAGAGGATCACAACACGCCGTCGCCGTCGTTCCTGCGCCGGAAAGGGGCGCAGGGCAAGGCGGCGCCGGATTCGGCGGGCAAGAAGTAATTGGCTGGAATCCGGCGGACCAAATCAGCGGTGTCGGCCGCAGAGGTGGGCCGCCGGGATTTCCCCCTGGAGGCTTGAGATTCGACGTCCACGCCCCCATGGTTAACGTGTGCATCAAGAGGGGAGCGAAAGCTCTCCGCCAACCTGCCCTCCCGGGCAAGGTGGCGCGCCAACAGGCGGATGCGGCTGGTTCAGCAACGAAACGGGAGATAGAGATGATTGAAGCAAGATTACCCGGCATGACCGCCGCGCAGGAGTGCGAGATTGAGCACCTGTTGGATGCGGCGGGCCGCGGTATTGGCGCGGCCGCGTGTGTTCTCGGCGATCTGTATCGGGATGGTCGTGTAGGCCTTCGGCACAGCCCCAAGCAGGCCTTCCACTGGTACGCAAGGAGCGCGCTGTTAGGGGATTCGAATTGGCAGAACAACCTGGGTGCCTGTTACCAGCACGGCGTCGGTTGCCGGCAGAGCTCTGCGAGCGCGGTGACGTGGTATCGAAGGGCCTCGGCGCAGAAGCTGGGGATCGCCTCGGGCAATCTGGGTTACTGCTACCTGCTCGGCCAAGGCGTTCCGGTGGACAAGGCGGAAGCGCTGGCCTGGTTCCAAACCGCTCTCGCGCAGGGCAATGAGGGCGCCCGGGAGATGGTGGACAGCCTCGCGGGGTCCATTCCGCCGAACGTGTCCTTTCGGGATGTCGAAGGCAGCGGTACGAAGCTCCGGCTGGAGAATGCGACGCAGGAGGATGAGAGGAGGCTTATCTTCATATGTGAGGAGTTTGGCTCTGTCGTCGTTGGCACGGGCAATGGCGGCCGGTCGACTGAGGACGCGCCGGACCGGCCGTGAGGCGAGGTACTGCCTCAGTGCTTTGGCGCTGCGAGGTTTGTCGAGAGTAAACGGTGGCGATCATGGAAGGAGAGGGTTAATGAGTGACATCACGAAGATTCTACGGGCTGCATCGTTCGCGGCGCACAAGCACAAGGATCAGCGGCGGAAGGACCCTGAGGCCTCACCGTATATCAATCACCCGCTGGCCTTGGCCCGGATTCTGGCTGAAGAGGGTGGTGTGCAGAATGCGTCGACCCTGTGTGCGGCGCTGCTGCACACCACCCTCGAAGACACGGATGCCACCCAGAGCGAGCTGGCTTCGAAGTTCGGTGAGGAAGTTGCGGCGATCGTTGCTGAAGTGACCGATGATAAGTCGTTGGCGAAGGAGGAGCGCAAGCGGCTCCAGATCGAGCACGCGCCGCATCTCAGCGACCCGGCAAAGCGAGTCAAACTGGCCGACAAGATCGCTAATCTTCGCGATGTTGCCACCACGCCGCCGGTGGACTGGAACCTCGAGCGACGCCAGGAATATTCCGATTGGGCAAAGAGCGTCATCAATAGACTGCGAGGCGTCGATCCGCGTCTGGAGGCGGTATTTGACGCCGCTTTTCGGGCCCGGCCGTGAGGGCAGGATCTAGTCCGCTGGGGCGGTCGATGGTGAGGCGCCTGAACAGGTAAGGGCCAGCCTCCGAGCTGGCCCTAGGCGAAACGGACGCCGCGTTTGGCCACCAGCTTTGCATGTGCCTGCGCCACTGCCACCCGCCGCAGCGGCCTGTTCCGCACGGTCGAGTACCGCTGTCGGAATGGCCGCTGCCTCGGCCAGCCAGAACATCATCGGCGCACAGTTCAGCCTGGCCAACACCAGATGCGGGCTCCAGCGGCGAAACTCGCTATTACACCCAGTTATGTCACTCACCCATTCGGGTGATGCGGCAAGTACGCATGGCGGGCATGGTGGGGAGGCCGCACCGTCCGGCTAACGAAAACAACTAGGCGGGGGACGCTAGATGGTGCTACCAATAGCGACTGGCGCCTTGTTGAGCCTGATCAGTCTGGGAGCAGTTGCCGCCCGGCTCAGTCGAGCGCCACTGAAGGCGGGGGGACGTCGGCCCAAAGGCGCCTCTGGACCAATGAACGTATCGATCGTCGACTATCACTGAGGTATTGGGACAACTATGGCACGCATGGCAATTCATCCGGGTGAGGTGCTCGCTGAGGATCTGGCGGCGCTGGAGATGAGCGCGGCAGAGCTGTCGCGCCAGATCAAGGTGCCAACCAATCGGATCACGGCGATTCTGAAGGGGCAGCGGGCGGTGACAGGTGATACGGCGCTGCGGCTGGGGCATTTCTTTGGTACCAGCGCGGAGTTTTGGCTCAACCTGCAGAAGCATTATGAGCTGCACCTGGCAGCGGCCAAGGCCGGGCCAGCATTAAAGGCGCTGCCAAAATTGTCGACTGCACGGCGCAAGGCCGGCAGTGGGTCGCTGCACGTCCGTGACTGACCGGTCGCTGCGGCCCGATCAGCCAGCGCCGAGTGCGCAGGCATCTTCAGCGATTCCCGGTCCCGGGTCTAACGACGCTGGTGGGACA